>PEUD01000070.1 GCA_002780805.1 Candidatus Omnitrophica bacterium CG02_land_8_20_14_3_00__42_8
CCGTCTCCTGCCAGGTCGCTTGTTTTTTCAGCAACCTCTTTCACCATCTGCGCGCCCATGTTCTCGTATGGGTCTTTGAGCTCTATTTCCTTTGCAACACTGACTCCGTCTTTGGTGATTGTAGAGGAGCCAAATTTCTTTTCCAGAATAACATTTCTTCCTTTTGGGCCGAGCGTAGCCTTTACAGCTGCCGTAAGCTGGTCAATGCCCTTTGCCAGCTTCTGCCTGGCCTCTTCGCTAAATAATAACTGCTTTGCCATATCACTCCCCTCCTTTTTTTCCCTTCTAAGTTGACACTCTGACAATGTCAGAGTGTCAACTTCGTTACTTTATAATTGCTAAAATGTCTTCTTCCTTTAATATAAGGTACTCTTCATCCTTATAAGTAATTTCTGCGCCTGAGTACTTGCCAAAAAGCACTGTATCGCCTTTTTTGACCTCCATAGGTTCTATCTTGCCGTTTTCCAACATTTTACCCTTGCCTACACTCACAACCTCTCCTTTTTGAGGTTTTTCCTTGGCTGTATCCGGCAGAACAATGCCGCCCTTTGTCTTTTCTTCTGCTTCCAGCCTCTTTATGAGAACTCTGTCTCCTAAAGGTTGAATTGCCATATGACACCTCCTTGTTTTTTATCAGCACTCTGTTTAGAGGAGTGCTATTTATCGTAATGGAATACTATAATACTCAAATCCTGACTCTTGTCAAGCATTTTTTTAGTTTTACGAATTAAGCTCAAAAGAAATTATTACATTGAAGGTTATCTGATATTGATTCATACCCTGCGGAAATGCCGGGAAAGGACTTGCGTCTCTTACGCTATTTATAGCTATATCCCTTAACAATAAGTCTTTCGCTGATCTATTATCCATTATCATTATATGAAGAAGCTCTCCCTTGGAAGTTATAGTAAAAGACACAAAAACTTCCCCCTGACTCGCGCTTCCTTCTTTAATATAATTTCTGTCAGCGTAATATCTTATTTTTTCCCTGACCAACCTGTAATAGCCTATGTACGTGGCTTTTTTGCCGCTATCCGTCTCTTCATTAACAACCGCTTCGAATTTCCTGCCTTTACCCCCTATAACAGCGCGGCTGCCTGAACCGGAGCCTATTGTTTCAACGGTCGGCTCTTCTTTTCTAACATGTTCAGGCTTGGCCAAAGACCGCGGCGCCAAAGGCTGATTTACAATATCTTCTTTTGTCACCTCAGGCAATGCCTCAGGCAGTATGGGAGGAGGCAGCTGGTTAGAACCAATCCTTTGGCCTGCAAGCTTTTCAGGTTTTTTGGGAGGTTCTTTTTCTTCTAATTCCTCCGGTTTAAAATAAGTTACTTTTATAGGCTCGATAAAATATTTCTTTGGCACTACGCCTGTATATGGGGCGCTTAAAAATATGGCGAAATGCAAAAGCATTGAAATCAGGACAGCTAGCTGGAACGTTTTGTTCTCGTACATTTGTATCTATGATAGCAACCTGATAAAACTTTGTCAAATGTTTACCACTTATAAATTGCGCCGAGCTCAAAATTTCTCTCAGGTGCAGGGTAGTAAACCTTCTTGGTCGAGGCGCCCGTGCTTTTCGCTACATATTCTGAATATCTTTCACTAAAAATATTATTGATACCCGTGTAGATTTCCATGAAATCCTTCTTATAGGACAACTTGCCATCCAACACAAAATAGCTTTTAACTTTAGACAATTCATTATTTGTATCATTTATTGCATAACGATCTCCTATAAATCTACTTGCCAGAGAAATATCATAATTTTTAAAGCCTGCGCTTAGGCCGCTATTAAATTGCTGCCTCGGAACCATCGGTATGTCTTTATTGCTGTAAGCGCCTCCTCTGAATTTAGGTTCCGTATAAGTATAGTTGGTAAAGAACTCCAGTTTGTCTAAAAAAGAGATGTTTTTAAATTTCAACAAATCCGCTTTCATGCCCAGTTCTATGCCTTTCCGCCTGGTCTTCGGGTAATTTTCATTATTGCCAGGAGATACGGCAGGATTCAGATATATTTCATTGTCTATGTCTATCCAGTAAGGGGTCGCGCTAAGAATCAGGGTATCATGAAGATTGTGCTTGATACCCATTTCATACTGAATCCCCGTCTGCTGTTTAAGATTTGTATTTAAACCTCCTGTATATGTAGGAGGAAGCGCGGTGCTGTACCATTCGTCTGTGGCAAGAAATCTGAAAGTTTCCTGCACATCAAAATACATGTTAGAACCCTTAGCGTATTCATATTTCGCTCCACCGCTGAATACAGTCTCGCTGGGAGTCCTGGTTTCATACACAACGCTTGATTGCTTCTGGTCAAACCTATATTTGGCTCTTTGATGTCTCGCGCCGCCGTTTAAAAATAAATCCTCGAGTATTTCGTATTCTGAGTAATTGTAGAAACCGAGCTCTTCTTTATAAATAGTCAGATCGTCTGTATTGTTTTCAGAGCCTCTTATCGTGTGTTTTGTATCATAATAATCAATACCCGTTACAGCATTAAATGCCTTATCCGACATACCTTTATTATACGTATGTTTAAGGGTAATGCCCCGGCTATCTATCTTATACTTTGTACCGGTGGGCCATCCTCCATTATCGAACCATGAATATGCGTCTCTATTTCTATAAGAATAATCTATTGCAAATCTTCCTAAATCCGCACCATAGAACTGCGGTTTTGCGTCCATAGAGAGTTTTATATATCTATCCTTTGTTGAAGCAAAATCTGAAGCTTTTGATGAACCGCGCCTGCCATATTTATCTAATTCTGTCTGGTCATCCAGCCCTCCGGGCATTCCATAATCATCTTTATGCCACCCACCGCTTATGCCAAGCGATAGAAGATCTGCTGGGTCAAAATCAATCTTTGCGTTAATATCCTTTGAGAGCAGAGCGCTGTTGGCCCTATAACCTTCTGTCTCATAATATTTAGAATAAAGGTAATAGGAAATTTTATCTTCTGAACCCTGTACCTCAATATCATCCTGCCTTGTCTTGTAACTGCCCAACATAGTTCCAAGTCTGCCTGAAAATTTTCCTGTGCCTTTTTTTGTTATGATATTTATTACCCCGCCCACTGCATTGTCTCCGTATAGAACAGAACCTGCCCCTCTTAATACTTCTACCCTTTCGATAGACTCAACAGGTATCTGCAGCCAATCAGGACCTGACATGTCTATTGAATTCACCTTTCTACCGTCTATCAGAACAAGCACATTATTAACAACCGTATCCGCAAAACCCCTAATGTCAACCTTATTTGTTTTATCGCTGGAGTTATTATAGGCATTTATTCCGGCTTTCTGTTCCAAAACAGCTGAAACATTTCTCGCGCCGGAAGATTTAATTTCCCTGCTCCCTATAACAGTGACATTTGAAGTAGATTCATAATCATATTGCTCCATCCTCGTAGGCGTTACGACTATTTTCTCCAATTCGACATCTTCGCTTTTATCAGTATCCGCATAAACAAAACTTACGCTAATAATCATTACTGCCGCTACACCAAAAAATATCTTTTTCATCACACCCTCCCGTAAATAAAAAGGCCCTTGACGCGAAAATCGCATCAAGGGCTGCACCCTGGTTTACTTGGCCCTTTGCCGCCCGTCGCGGCAAAAAAATATATCAAATATATCGTAAGGTTTTCTGGCTTAAGGCTTATTGCTGTAAGTTTACACTCTGACATTGTCAGAGTGTAAACTTAACTGTCTACTCTCTGCGCCTTCTCGTCCCGAACCCGCCATTGTTTCTGTGGCGGGCGAGGGGCAATGGCTTATCGCAGATTTCGCTCCTATTACAGCAGCGGGGCTGCGCTGAATTTACATCAGCTTCCCTTATACAATATAATATCATTTATTCAGTTTTATCTTTTATATAACAATTATCGGTTCGTGTCAACTTTTATTTTTTTACCAGAAATACATGCGGGCGAGAAGTGAGAGGATTTTCCTTGACTATCACGACTGTCTTATAAACCTCTTCTATTATTTTATAATTCAGGACTTCGCCCGGGGCGCCTTTTCTTTTTATCGCTCCGTTATCCATCAGGATCAGCTTATCGCAATAATCCGACGCCAGGTTTAAATCGTGAAGTATGGCCGCTATGGTCAAGCCTGCCTCTCTGTTAAGCCTCCTCAATAATTCGAATATCTGAACCTGATGGTTTATGTCCAGATGAGTGGTCGGCTCATCCAGAAATAAAATCTTCGGCTCCTGGCTAAGCGCCTTCGCGATAATTACCTTCTGCCTTTCGCCTCCGCTCAACTCGTCTATAAATCTGTCTTTTAAGTTAAGGCCGCCCACAAATTCCAAAGCCCCTAAAGCAATCTTCAAATCTTTCGGAGATTCAAAACCAAACCTATTTATATAAGGTATACGGCCCATTAAAACCACGTCTATCACCCTGAACGGAAACATAAACGCTGTATCCTGCGGCACCACGGCCATGATAACAGCCAATTCCTTCAAAGGCACATCAGCCAAATTTTTCCCTTCCAGAAATATCTCTCCGCTAAAAGGCTTTATCAACTTTGTAGCGGTTCTCAAAAGAGTTGTTTTCCCGCTTCCGTTAGGCCCTATTATACCCGCGAAATCTCCTTTTTCTATATTAAAAGAGATATCTTTTAATATTTCTAAATTATTATAACCTGCTGAGACATTTGAAAAATAAAGCATTATCTAAAATACGCCTTTCTGGATTTTTTTAACACGTAAATAAAAAACGGCACACCTATGAAAGACGTTATTACGCCTATGGGTATTTCTTTAGGCGCCAGCATGGTCTTCGAAAATATATCGCATAACAATAGAAACGCGGCGCCCATTAAAACACTTGCCGGCAATAACATCCTGTGATCAGGACCAACAAGCCTTCTGGCTATATGAGGCATCATAAGCCCTGCAAAACCTATTATCCCGCAGATAGAAACCGTCAGGCTTGTGATAAGAGTTGCTACTAAAAGAAGCGTTATTTTCACCTTTTCTATGTCTATCCCCAGATGCATTGCCTCTTCTTCTCCGAGGGATATGGCATTGAGTTCTCTTGAAAACATGTATGAAATTAAAACCCCTGCGCAGGATACCAGAGCCAAGGTTAAGACAGGGGCTATTTTATAGACCTGCAGATTTCCGAGAAGCCACCAGACTACGGAATGGATGTTTTCGCTGGATGAATTTGAAACAAAAAACATCAGGATACTTGAAAGAAAGCCGTTCACGATTATACCCGCTATTATCATATTTTCCGGAGACATGCGGCCTTCTATCTTCGCAAGTTTATAAACAAGAAATATTGTGATAATCCCGCCTATAAATGCGGCAACGCTGACGCCAATACTCAATGAAATAAACAAAAGGCCTATGACAGCTCCTAATCCTGCGCCTGAGGATACGCCCAGGACATAAGGCTCTGCCAGGGGATTTCTCAAAACAGCCTGCAATATCACTCCCGCCAGGCTCAAACACGCGCCCGCAGATATTGCTAATAATGCCCTGAGCAGTCTTAGTTTTAATATCTCAAAAAACGCAGGTTCTAATATTCTATTAGCGGAGATATTCACAGTCCCTATAAAGATATTCAATATAAAAAGTCCTATTATTAAGCAAAAAAATAAAACGATTAAAACTTTTCCCTGGTTTATTTTACCCATCGCATATACCTCTAGTTGACAAACTGACATTCAGACTGTGTCATAATGTAGCCGCCTGATTTATCAGGCACAAAATAGGCTGCCCAATCCCTCGACTTCGCTCGGGACAGGTAAATTGGGCAGCTACAATATATTGTGTA
>PEUD01000144.1:0-4928 GCA_002780805.1 Candidatus Omnitrophica bacterium CG02_land_8_20_14_3_00__42_8
TGGGCGGCCTTGAAGATACTGCCGCGCGTCCGCGCCGCCGCCTATCGCAACCAGATTATACCTTTCCTTTTGCCTAGCCTCTTCAACACGCCTCAGGTAATCGTTGAAATTGCGCGATATATAACCAAGGTTCCATTCAGACACCACCTCCGGCCCTTCCATAACAGCAAGTCCTGCCTCTAACGCTTTCAATTTCTCTCTAATGCTCTCATAGCGGCTGGCGGCCTCGGAATCGCTTTCAACCCTCTCCACAGCCCAAACCTCTTCTTTTATACCCCGCCACCGACTCTCTTCATCCTTAAACCCACTAACCCCCAGCACCCTGTGCGCTATGCGCGTAAGCATTTCATAAACACCCTTATTCTTATTGCGCCTGTAGTTAACGCGCTTATAAAGGGCTTTATCGCTTCCTTGCGCAATGCCATCTTCGTTCACCTTTATAATATCCCCATCCCCCGCCGCCTGCGCAGCAGATGATTGATCCTCGGGTTGTATCGGCTGTTGTTGTTCATCAGGCGCGTGGATTATGTCTTGGCTTTCATAAGGTTTCTTTTCCATATCAAATATATATCTTACAAACCTGAATATGCTCTCAAAAGCCCCATGCCCTAAATTTACAAATCTTGCAATAATGTTAAGCGGCACCAAAATGATGCGCATGCCGGCATATCCTAATTGCTTCCATATAGATTCGGGTTTTTTGTTAAAATCATCAATCCATTTTTTTGTTTTTTCTACCGCATTAGTTGCCTTCACTATCCCGTCGGATACATTTTGGGCAATCCATGCTGGTAATGTCACGGCAAGCACTCCGCCAATAGCAAGCACAAATCCTTTTCCCAAAGTAATCATCAAGGCAGGGACCCCTTTCTTCACGCTGGACGCCAGGCCTCTATATAATTCGATTAAATTAAATATAGGGTCAGTTCCGTAAAAATGCCCATAAACAGGGATCGCTACCAATAACAGTCCGACGATTATAATAAGCTCCTGCCATAAACGGGCCTTCTTTTTGCTGATCTGTTCAGCAACGGATTTTGTTATAGTTTTTTCCAATTCCTTTTGTTTAGATTTTTGGTAACTTTGCAACCATTTAGTCGTTCTGTCATAAGGGCCTTTCATGCCTATGAAAGACATTATTACAACAGCTGCGGCTATTTCAAATTTCAAGAGCATCGTAGAAAAGTTATTCCCTGCTACCATAAATTCAACAAGATCCACCGCAACTGCTTTAAGGCCTGTTATGCTTATTATGTTTTTTATACCGTCAACCGCTAAAGCCATAGATTTATCCAGCAACACAAAACCGGCATATAACCAGATCACAACAGCAATAACGCCTGTAACGATGGCAATGTCTTTTAACGCATCTTTATCCTTAATCATTTCGCGCAATCCGGTTTTGCTCATCCAATTAAAAATACCCTCGCGCCACGCTATATAAAATGATATAAACGATGTATTGATTATGCTTTCGTAAATTCTTCCCAATGTCTTAATGATTCCGTTCTGCCTGTGTAACAGATAAATCGCGCCAAGGGCCGCCATTTTTATAACAGCGCCTTTAAGGCCGCCTGCAATAAATAATTTCCACGAGCCTATAGATACCGCAGAAATTACGGACGTAAACCCCAATACGCCAAACAAGGCAATTGTTGCTATCGCAAATGCAGAAATAGCCAACAAAAGCTTATTTCTCCTGGAAAGCGGGCTTATTTCGGCCTTATCCAAACCTTCTTTTAACGCGCCTAAAACCGAGGTTTGTTTTAACGGTGTTTCTTCATATTCATACAAACTTGCCTTCTCCTTGGCCTCCTTGCTCATTGCAATAATCTTAATCCCGGCTGATTCATAGACACCGTAAAAATCTCTGTATTGTTTTTTTGTAAGTTTTTCATTAACCCTGTCTGCTGTAAACGGCTGAATATAAGAGGTATGGAAATCATTTATGCTGTATGCCGAAAGGTTATTTTGTATTGCTTTTCTGAATTCACTTACTTCACCATCTTCTTGAATTGATTCTCCTGCCTTTAATTGATTTATCGCCTCAAGCACTGCTTCTCTTGAATATTCATTCGCAAATCCTGCAATAGCAGCAGGGTCTGCAGGCCATAGCTTGCCTGAAGGGTCACCCATAACAAAGCGCGCGTATTCCAAAACTTCTATATAAGGTATATCTCTGCCTAAAAACTCTATCATCATGCCTTCCTTAAATGCCTTGTTGATGCCCGGGACAAATACGCTGACTGCCTCAAGCCACATCTGCGCCGCGCTGCCGCCAAAAAACATATAATTAAACCAACCATACCCTTGCGACATACCGGTCATAGCTTCATCGCCCCATACCTGGACAGATTGGCATGCCAACACATCTTTCAACACATCATAAATACTGGCGGTAACCGTTGGGTCTTTGCTTCTATTTTTTGTTAATAAATAACCGTCTATTGGATTATCTGCCATACGGTCCAAAGAAAACTGTATACCATGTTCATACATTGTTTGCCCGAGCGCGCGCCATAAATCATTATTAAAGAAATTATCCTCTTTGGTCAGCCTGTATACCTTTCTGGCAATGGTGCCTCTTCCCGGAGTAAACGGATTAAGCAAAGGCCCGGAGCCAATCTGACGTTTAAAGGCAAACCAGCCAAAAGCAGTATCTTCAACTATTTCCCAAAGCGCGTGAGAACCATGTTCTGAATCTATGCTCCTGTTTAATCCGGAAAGCGGCGACGCGAAAGGCGACATACCTGCATAAAGCCGCACGCCTGCCACTGGCAAGGTATCAGGATTTATCTTAGAATCGGTAGGAAGAAACGGCCTTGGCAAAATAGGTATCCTTCCGAACAACTGGCCCGGCCATACCGCAAATGGCCCAAAACATGTCCAGTATTTAGCGGTATCGTAAAAACCATACCTATGCAGCGCCGGTATCGGGCTGAACAATGTTGTTAACGTCCGCATATCCTTGCCTAAATACAATTCACTGCGCCAAAACTCCTCCATAATCATCATCTTAAAGAGATTACGAATCGATTCTTTCGGCCTCAAATCAAAACCCTCTTGCGTTAATTCATCATTGCTTAAAGGATCACTCAATGCTTCAGCTAAATCCTCAAATTTAAAATCCTTCAGCTTAGCCATTTCTTCTTGCGCTTTTTCAGTAGTAATAATTTTATCTTCAACGGCCTTAGTGATATTGGCTTTCCAGATAGTCAGAATATCGTTTAAGATTCTTTCTTTCTCTTTTGGATCGCTATATCCCTTTAATACACCACAAATCCTTTCATTCCATGCGCGCCTCAAAAACACCAGCGCTTCATCTTTTGTCGCGTCATCCGAAAAATTGACCCGCCCCCTTAAACGCATTTCATCACTTGCGGGATTTATAAGCTCTTTCATATCAGCCCAGGATAAAACAATCTGATATTGCCTTAAAACCTGCATCTCTGTCCAGCCGGCAGCATCTTTTCTTGACTTAATAAAACCCCTATAATTTTTTTTGCCTCCAAGCGCGCCCTCTGCCTGCTGTATCCTGTTTTGCATCCATTTTAAATAAAAAATATAATCTTGGTTTCGTTGACTACTAGATGTTTTTTTTATTGCATCATTAACCCAATTTTCAAGATCTGTAAATGTTTTAAATGATTCCATCTGCCTGTTATCCAAAGAACGCCTGCCTGCCATACTTAATATCATATCTATCCTGCCTGCCAAGCCCGGGTCGGCAGGTGTGTTATCGCCATTCACGTATGGCTTGCTTATATCCTCACGAAGGAATTTCATCAAGTTGTCAGTAGCCAATTCAAGCGCAGAATGTTTTCTTATCCATGCCCCGAATCCGGTATCGGCCATAACCCCATCGCCGGAAATAAGGTACGACAAATAACCAGGTATCCTGTCAATTCTCATATCTGCTTCATAAGCGGCCTTAACATTATTATTTTTTGATATATCCCCTTCAGCGATTAAAGCCGGGTTTATTTTTATGCTTCTTGCAAGCGGCATTTCGTTTCCAAGATAACCAATAGCCCTTTTAATAGCAGGCAGCATAATATTTTTATTACCATCATTAACCACTTGAGACACAACAGCTACATTAATATTCTTATCATTATCGTTGGGCAAACGAAGTTCTTTTGTAGTTTCATCTATAACATAGAAAATAACATTTGTAGGCAATATGCCCTCATACTTCAATAATTCGGTTAACCTATCCATAAGGTCTAATACTCGTTGCGAATTTTGTGTATCGTTTAGCCCGCGCGCTAAGTTCACCTGCGAAGCCGAGCGCAGCCTGTAAGGCTCAGTCCTGTCTTTATCAGGATCTGTCGGTATGCCTTTTAACACGCTGGTTGAAGTCCATACCCAATCTCTTTGAGACGCATAGTCGGGGAAATACTGCTTAATCAACGTCTCCATTCTTATCCTTCTGGCTGTTTCTTTGCCTGCCCTTGCGCTATCCATTGCAGAATATTGGGCCTCATTTACGCCAACTCTCAAAACCCTTCTGCTTTCAGCCCCTAAATATATATCCGACGCCAACGGATTGTCAACGCATGTATTTTCAGCTATCTCGGAATACAAAAGCGCTCTAAACGCCAAGCTGCGATCACCTTCATTGTAAACACAAATGATAGCGCCAAGGGCCTCCAATGCCTTCGTTAATACTTTATCGCCTTCATTAGCAGCAGCTTGAAGAATACGCTCCTTTGCCATTAATAAAGCGTAGCCGCGGTCAAGCTCTGAATTTTTAGCATTCGGATTAGAGATTTTACGTAAAGATAAAATAGCATCCAGTTCTTTCTTTATTAAAAATTCTATTATTTCTGCTATGCCAATTTCTTGATCATCATCGTCAATACTTAGAAATTTTTTAATACCTTTAATTTTCGCTTCTGCCTTTGCTTTATTTTCATTCTTTTTTT
>PEUD01000144.1:4977-5756 GCA_002780805.1 Candidatus Omnitrophica bacterium CG02_land_8_20_14_3_00__42_8
TCCGCTTCCCGCGCCATATCCCAGAGAATAATCTATTGCCAGATAAGCGGATACGCCTCTGGCGCACAAATCCGGTTTGACGCGCCCATCCGCAGTCGGGCCATGCGAAGAAAATGCGGCGATGACACCATTTCCGTCAACGGCGCCCACGCTTAACGCGCCAAATGCATCCGCGGGCGAACCGAGTCCACCGTCAGGATAATGCGGATCGTTTCCTTCATTTCCGGCGGCAACGGCAACGATGATTCCGCGCCGGAACGCCCAATTTACTGCTTGGGTCGTCACGGCTGTTTCTCCATCCAGATCCGAAAAAGAATACTCAAAATTATCGAAGGTTCGGTAGCCCAACGATGTTGAAATCACGTCAACGCCAAGCCTGTCAGCCCATTCAATCGCCGCCACGTAATTGTCTTCTTCGACGCTCGTCTCAGAACCCAGCCGTTCTGTTTTGGCAAGGATGAACTCAGCCCGATAAGCCGCTCCGATCATCGTGCCGGGAACGTACGCGCCGATCTCGCTCCAGACAGATGTTCCATGGCCGTCCTGATTCCCCTCGCTCGTCGTATCATCGGGAATTTCGTCTTGCACATTCTCGTCGTTGAAAATAAAATCGTGTCCTGCAATCAGTCGTTCCTCATCAATAATGCGCTGAAACGCCGGGTGATCTTTATTAAAACCCGTGTCGAATATGGCAATGCGGATGCCATTTCCGGTCAAACCGGAATCATGAACGGCAGGAATGTTCAACTGCGCGAGTTGTTGATAGGAATTGCCATAAT
>PEUD01000115.1 GCA_002780805.1 Candidatus Omnitrophica bacterium CG02_land_8_20_14_3_00__42_8
AACGGCAATATAACCTCCAATGGGCCTCTTTCCCCGTAAAAATTTTCATCCCAAGGCTGTTATTAATAAAAAAGGTTTTACCCCATTACAAATTTTACATGAATTCCTTAGTCACCCCGCCCTTTCTACTTCGAAGAGGTGCTTCGAGGTAGAAAGGGCGGGGTCAGGGGGTGTCTATTCATCTGGGTTTACACTTATAGAGGTGATGGTTGCTGCAATGATTATAGTTATACTTGCAGCCGGCCTTTTCGGCGCATTCACGGGCGCTCAGCATTTTCTTAACCGTTCAAGGCACAGGATGCAGGCTTATAATTTCGCAACAGAGGCAATGGATAGATTGAGGGGTAATTATCAATATGCGCAAAACCCACAGATGGATCCTGTTCCAATAAGTGGAATGTCTGGGTCGCAGATAGGAATGACTGATGCTACTATTGCAGGGCAGATGGAAGTGACTTCAGCTGCGCTTACTTATGATGTAACAGAGCCGCAGGCAAATGGCTATAAACAAGTTACCGTTAAGGTGCATTGGTATGAACCAGCTTTTTAAGAACAAAAAAGGCGTGACCATGGCAGAAATAATCATGGCTGCGCTTCTATTAAGCCTTATATTTCTGGCAGTATCAAGCCTTTATGTTGCGAGCCAAAGGTTATACATTGCTTCAAACGATAATGCGATGATTGGTTACGAACTGCAGTATGCTATGGACCATATACAGAAGAATGCTATGCAGGCTATAGGAGATAAAAATAACGCGTCTATAGGGATTTCCCCAGATGGCCTAGTATTAACTATTAGGCATATAGATAAGACTAATCCAGATGATTCTCCTACTTATTCTGATTATACAGACGATAAAGAAATTACCTATACGATTAGCAGTGGAATGCTTGCGTATAAAAAGGCCCAGAGCAGTATTATCATTGAACAAGATGATAATGTAATTCCCAAGATAAAAATTCTTACTGATGTTGATTCTGCTGATGGACGTAAATTCTCTGAATTTTACATGGAAGGCAATGTATTAAAAGTTAAGCTTACAGCAGAGTTTATTGTTTCTAGAGAGGGCAGCATGAAAAAGAGTTTTACGCTATATTCTACAGGATATCCCCGCCAAGCATCCTTTAATTAATTAGCGTAGGGGACGGTTTTAAACCGTCCCCTACAAATTTGTAGCCCGCCAGATTAAAAAATGGTATAATCAAATTCAAAATGAATACGGGGCCATAGTTGAACGGGACAACGTATCCTTCGCAAGGATAAGGTCCGGGTTCGATTCCCGGTGGCTCCACCGAGGAATAATCCATGCGTTTCTATGTTTCCCCTGATTCAATATTTCCAGAAAAAAACCTAATAAAGATAAAGGATAAGGCTGAACTTCATCATATACGTGATGTTATGAGGTTGCAAAAGGGTGCTATTATAAATGTTTTTGATGGCAAGTGTAGAGAATTTTTAGGGGCTATCGAAGAAATAAATAAAGATTTGATAATTATAAAGATCCTGGATATAAATTCAGTTGTAGGGGAGGGTTTTAAACCCTCCCCTACCATCACTCTCTATCAGGCAATTCCTAAAAAAAGCAAGATGGATCTTATAGTTGAAAAGACAATAGAATTAGGCGTAGACCATATTGTTCCAATAATAACTGAGAGGACAGTGCCTAAGATTAGAGATTTTAGCCAGAAAAAAGAGAGATGGCTAAGGATAGCTGTAGCTGCATCTAAGCAATGTGGTAGAATAAGATTAGCTGGCATATCAGATATTATGAATTTTAATAAAGCCTTAATAGAAGCAAAAGCAAAAGATTTAGTAATTTTTGCCACCCTTGATGAAATATCAGAACCATTGAAAGCAATATTAAAAGGTTCGATGCCAAAAAAGATCGCGGTATTCATAGGCCCTGAAGGAGATTTTAGCCCAAAAGAAGTTTCTATGGCAAGAGATATCGGATACAGCATGTGTTCACTCGGTAGACTGGTCCTTAAATCAGATACAGCGGCAATATACATATTGTCATGTTTATCATATGAATTGCAATAGGTTAACTGCGCCAAAAACAAATTGGACCATTATTTTTATCTTCCTTGCGGCGCTTTCAATAAGGCTTTTATATATATTTCAGATCCTTGGTTTTCCTCTTACAGAATATATAGTAAAATCAGATGTTTTTGACCAGTATACCTATAATACCAGCGCAATGAAAATTCTATCAGGGGGCTGGATAGGCTCGGAGGTTTTTGGCAAAGAGCCGCTTTATCCATATTTTCTAGCTGTTATATATAAGATATTTGGTTACAGTCATATAGCTGTATATATAATGCAGGCTATTTTGACTTCTTTGGGCGTATTGTTTTTATACAGAATAGCGGATTTACTTTTTAATAGGACAGCAGGTTACATAGCGGCGTTTATTCTTGCATTCTATTCTCTCTCTATTTATTACGATGCGTTTCTCTTGAGAGAAAGCTTTATCACGTCTTTAAACATCTTTTTATTATACCTTATATTAAAAGCAGATCGTAAAAATAGGCCCGGCGCCTGGTTTTTGGCAGGCATAGCGCTTGGTTTTCTGATGCTCGCCAGGCATAATATACTGCTTCCATTCGTATTGATTTATATATTTTTTATAAAAAAAACTGTTAAACTGGCGGCTATGTATAAATATGCGTTGATGTTAATAGCCGGTTTTTTTATGTTGATTATTCCCGTGTTGATAAGAAACTATGCTGTTTCTGACTATAAATATATCGGGATTTCAAAAGAGGTCAATGCCTTCTGGGCGGGCAATAACCCGGCTTCGTCAGGCGTAGACGTAGACTGGTCCATGGAATATAATCATCTTAATAATAGAGCGGGAGGAAGCATAAAAAAAACAACCATAGTTTTTTTTAATGAGTTGAAAAATAACCCAAGGACGTATGCGCTATTATATCTAAGGAAGATATGGATGTTTTTTAACAGCTACGAAGCGCCGTCCAACACCAATTATTATCTTTACAGGAATGAATTCCCGACTGTATTAAGATGGCCGCTTTTTAATTTTCAATTTATCTGCGCATTGTCTTTAATGGGGATATTTTTGAGCTTTTTTGCAAAACCAAAACCTTACATAGCTTATATAGTTATTTCAGTTTTAAGTGTTTCCGTGATATTATTCCATATTCAAGACAGGTTCAGGCTGCCCGCGGTTCCGTTTTTTATTATATTTGCCTCATATTCAATTTATTATATTATGGAAAAGATAATAAACAGATCGTATCTGAAAACGTCTATCGCTATAATAATCTCATTGTTTTTATTTATTATGATAAGGCCTGACCTTACATACGCTGGTTTCAGGCCGGAACAGGATAAAGTAAGAGTTATTGACAGGACTAATCTGGCCCTGGCTTACGTCGATAATTACATGAAATACAGAGATAATTCCGACCTTGAAAAGGCTTTAAAACAATGCAATATCGCTGTTAAAGAAGAGCGAGGGTACTTTATAGCTTACAGCATAAAAGGCCGCATATATTTTTTAGAAAACAGGTTAGCGGATTCCGCAGAGGAGTATAGAAAAGCTCTTTTATACAATAGCCGGAATCCATTTTTATACAATGATTTAGCGGGTGTTTATTGCGAACAAAAAGATTATCGCAAGGCCTTGTTGTATGCAAAACGCGCCTTGCGCTTATTTCCAGAAAACAAGATTTCTGAAAACAATATTTCCCTGATACCTGAAAGATGAAGATTACCAAAACCACGCATATTTTATTTATAGCATTTATTATCACCATTATATTTTCAAATTCATTAAAGAATAATTTTGTATGGGATGATAAATTTTTGATAGCGGATAATCCATATATTAAAAACTGGCACTATTTTTCCAAGATGTTTACAGATCAAATATACGCAGGAGATGGATTAGGGAGTAATTTTTATAGGCCGCTCCAGCTTATTTCATATGCCATAGATTATCATATCTGGAAATTAACTCCTTTTGGGTATCATTTAACAAGCCTTTTATTGCATATATTTAATGCGGCATTAGTGTATATTATTATTGATATAATTGGCATGTATTCGCATATAGCGTTTTTTACAAGCCTCTTTTTCGGAATAGCGCCTGCCATCTCCAGCACTACTTATTATATTCCGGCAAGATCAGATCTCTTAATGGCATTTTTTGTATTTTTATCCATGTTGTGTTTTATTAAATATAGAGAAAAAAAGAAAAAGATGTTATATGTTATTTCCATCGCGTCATTTGCGCTTTCTCTTCTATGCAAGGAGATGGCAGTAGCATTGCCGATGCTGTTAGTTATAGAGATATTCAGGGCAGGTAAAAGACAGATAAAATCATTCAAAGCATTGTTGCCGTATATAGCTGTATTGTTGGTATACATTTTTCTGAGGCTGACTGTTTTAAATTTTTCAAAAGGCCTTAATCCTCTTATAGATTATACTTTTCCTGCCTCAATATCGCTATGGAGGCGTATTCTTACTGATTTTAAGGTAATACTTATGTACTTGAGGATACTTGTATTTCCATTGGGATTGCATATGGAATGGTATGTAGAGCCCGCTAAAAAAATATTTCAGCCTGACATATTATTATCAATACTGGGAGTCATCTTTTTGATTTTTGCAGTCAAAAAAGCTTCGCGCAAATATAATTTAATTTTATTCGGAAGTCTTTGGTTTTTATTTAGCCTTCTGCCAGTCTTAAATATTTACCCTATATCGGTATTTTTTGGAGAGGGATGGCTTTATATACCATCTGTCGGATTTTTTATTATATTAAGCGTAATCTTTAAAGATATGATAAAACCAAAGGCAGGCAAAGTTTTATATAGTTTATTTATAGGCCTATTTTTAATCTATTACGCGGCATTTACCATAGGTTATGGGAAGGTATGGAAAGATTCTGTAAATGTATTTAACAACATACTGAGGTATGAGCCAAAAAATCCATTCACACCTCTTACGCATAATAATCTTGCAATAGCATATTATGGCATAGGGGAATTTAAAAAATCCGTAGAATATTGCAAAAAGAGCATAGAAGGTAACCCGAGCAATTCACAAGCTTATGATAATATGGGCGTTGCTTATGCTGCGCTAGGCAAGAACATTAAGGCTATAAAATGTTTCAAAAAAGCAATAAGCCTGAAAAAGGATTATATTTCATCTTATACTAATCTTAGCCATGCGTATAACAATATCGGCTTGAAGGATAAGGCGATACAGATCTCGAAGATTGCAATAAATATAAACCCTGAATCTTACGAAGCACATTGTAATCTTGGCTATATGTATCTGGACAAAGGCAATACAGATGAAGCGATAGAATTTTTTAAAAAAGCAGCTATGATTAAACACGGCAATTATGAGCCGCATTATTGCATGGGTACTATCTATATGAATAATAAAAATTATAAAGAAGCCCTGGATGAATATAGTAAAGCGCTTGAGCTTGGCGGGTTATCCGATTACGAGTTCTATAATAAAATAGCATTCGCTTATATAAAAAATAACAGGTTTAAAAAGGCAGAGATGGCTTTAATAAATTCTTTGGCCTTA
>PEUD01000151.1 GCA_002780805.1 Candidatus Omnitrophica bacterium CG02_land_8_20_14_3_00__42_8
ATGCTCTTATGCAATATTCCGTGTCCTCAAAGTTTCCAAGGCCGTAACCAACTTTTAATACGCCTATTTTATTTATGACTTCTCTTTTTATTAAGTAGCAGAATCCTATAGCTGTAGCCATCTCCATATACTGGCCTTTATATTGTTTCATCCTGAATCCTGCGTGAAAAACGCCTTTTTATAATGCAAATTTTTTATATAAATCATACTGTGTCAATAGTTGAAGTATACCTGTTCTTTTAAATACGCATTCGCCGAATGTTCCTTAGCGCATATTCGAATACTTCTCGGTATAAAAAGTTCTCTGGCAGTTTCAATGTCGGACGATTGTCGGTATAGACTAACTGGCCCGGGACTATAAGCAGCTGGTTGCGCAAAGTGCCTAAAGTTATTGATTGGAATTCTTCCGGAAGACAGAGCCTTTTGAACCAATTGATGAGATTGTAGGCTAGGAGCAAGAGATGAAAATGGATTTCGTTGGCGGTAAAATTCCTGGTTGGTATTTTTCCCAAAGGATAATCGTGCTTGAGCTGGCGAATTATAAGTTCGATACCTGCGCGGTCGTGATAAAAACGCCAAATGTTTTCGGGGCGCAGAGGCAAATTTGTTACTAATATATGATATGCCCAATCGTCCAGTTGAAATAATGTTAACTGAACCTGTTCTGAGTGGCTTTCTGGCAGGCGTTTGCGCATAACAATAAATTTGTGCGGTTTTTGCCAGCCCATAGGCTGGTAGGAAAAACTGCCCACTTGCCAGAGTGGACTTATGCTTCTGAAACGAATTATTGAGAGCTTGCGTTGTAAAGGCTGGGTTAGTTTGGCTATAATGGCGTAACCGATATTTTTCTCGTCGAGGAATTCGATGAGTTGATGGTCGTAGAAGCCAACGTCTCCTCGTAAACGAAGAGAACGGATACCATATGGGAGTTTGGCTAAAGAGCTTTTTATAAGATCTAAAGCAACGCTCCCAGGATAAGTATTGCCGGGGCGAAAAATAGCATGCCAGCAGTCTTTGGTATGGGCCTCGAAACAGATGACAGGATGATAAGAAGGCCTGCCTCGTTTGTGCGGGTTGTAACCTATTTTGGCTCCCTGAAGTTTGCCATAGACAGTTAATACGGTTGAGTCCAAATCGAATATGAGATGCTTGTGTAAAGCCGGCTTCTGGATAAATTGGTTTCTTAGGCGGTCGTGCAACTGAAATACTTCTCGCAAAGCCTGTGGATTTATGCGTAAAAGAAAACGCCTTAAAGCCGTTGGGTTTGGATAAGATGGCAGACCGGTAAGATATTGGAATACTCCATTGCGGCGTAAAAGATACGTTGTTTCGATACGGTCTAATCCTAGCATCATTGGATAGACTAATGCTAAGAGCATATCTGACAGGCTGTAGCGGTGGTTGCGCTGGATGAGATGGATATCGTGAGCGATACGGCTCTTTAAGCCAAGCTTGGTTAGGAATTGATAGAGCAAATAAACCCCGCCAAAATGGCTTAAGGTTTTTGCTGTAAAGGTAATACGAAGGTTTTTGGGCCCGTAACGCATTAGAAATGAACCTAATTTTTAAGTAGGTTGATTTCCAGAAGTAATCTGGTATTTTATTATACCATGATTTACAGGCTAATCGTCGGTAAATATTATTTGTGATTATGTATTTGCCCATATTTTATAACTTTATGACGCAGGATTCAGGTTCATATATTACCTATTGCCTACCGCCTTTTTCGTAATCCATAAGCCTTTATTCTAAAAATTTTACTTTAAATATTGCTGCAAGGGCAGGGATAATGTCCTTTGCTTTGACTTTTTTGCCTTCTCTTGCGCTTCTGCCTTAATAAACGGCCTTGCTTCATATTCCACTAAGTTCTTTTTTGCGATAACGCGCCTGGCTGTCTGGCTCTTTTGAGATACATTATCTATATTAAGCGATGCTGCCAATAAATCCACAACAGCCATATGGTCCTTTTCCGCAGAACATATTCCTGAGTATTTCACTAAAATAGCGTCTATAAGAGCTATAACGCAATGCACTCCGTTAAGGCCTACCGCATTCCAGTTTTCCGCCTTTTCAGCCTGATACATCGTTTGATAAAATTCCTTCGCTTTTTTAAGATATATTTCAAAATCAGACTTAGCCGCTTTCTTTACAGAATATTGCCTGGCCGCGCTCATGCTAAAATCCTTTCTATAGGCTCCCCGTATATCAGCCTATTATTATCAATAATGGACCGCATAAGTTGAGCCTTTTGTTTGTATTTATTTTTTGCTTCTGATACGGTTAATAAATACGGAGAAATCTCTACGCTGAATTTTTTTGCCATTATTGCGGTTAGATTATCCATCAGATTATCTACTTTGTGTTTGCTGATACTATCTCTGGTAATAATTAACAGGTCTATATCGCTGGTAAAATTTTCTGTTTTAGCCGCAACGCTTCCAAATATAGCTATAGAACAAATACCTTTCTTTTCTGATCCGAGGATCTTCTTAATAATAATTATAATATCTTTATAGATATCTTTCTCTTTCTGATAAAGAGGCTTTAATATGTTTTTAACTATATAATTATCCGGCCGAAGGCTGTATAGCAAAGCATTGCCCTGGCGCTTAACCTCTATAAGGCCTTCTTTACGCATATCCTGAAGCATCTCATAAGAATGCGAGACGCTTAAACCTGAACCCCTCGCGACGGCCCTGCCGGTAAATTCCGCATTACTACTGAAGAGAAACCTCAATATTTTAACCTTGGCGGGTTGATTCAGTATTTCATCTAATTTATTATGTATACGCACTGGGATCCCTTTTATTTACGATATACCGAACATATGTTCGGTATATCGAACATATACAATATACCACATATTGCATATCGCTGTCAAGATTTGCCAGCCGCCGCAGTCTACGCGGTTATATCGGTTTTTAACAGCTTCAGATAATAATCCAAATCACATAAATCTATATCTATTGCCTTACGTATCTTGTCTATTTTTAATCCACCCTTTTTAGGCCGCTTTACCTTTAGTTTTAAGTCCTTTAATTTAATTTTTTGTATTAAAGTCTTATCCAGCTCAAACACATCTGCAATTTTATTCACATAGTCGTAACGATCTATAAATTCAGCCCCTGCGCCATGATCAATTTATTTAATGGCTTTAAATATTTCTTCAATTCTCTGTAAACCTTATTGAAATAAGGCAGATTTATCATGTGATTAGATAATCGCGCATCCCATAGTTTATTATAGTTATTTTCTTTGCGATCAAGCATTTCAATGATATCAAAATTTTTTAAACCTTTATACATGCCTTTTTCTTTAATACCTCTGCCCAGAAACGCGATCTCCACGCATTCATTAGATACCAGATACCATAAATCATATATGTCGCGGGGTTCATTTCTGCTTTTATCCAAAATACTGATATATTTTTCTATAAAGATTTCGGCTAAAGGATATACCTTCAACTTATCACCTTCCGGCATATCGGTATATTCATCATATTCCCGTAAAAGCGTTTTTACCACAGGCCTATTGATCAATTTCTCGTTTATTGTAAAATCTATTTTGATTTCTCCTCTCGTTATATCCGCGCCTAATGGCCCTGAAAAATTTACAAAAAAAGTATAGCCATTAGCGTAGATTTCCTTGCTGCTTAAAATTAATTTTATGTTAGAGGCATCTAAAACTATACTATAAACACTCTCTAACATCCCTGTTATGTCATCTATAGATAGGCTATTTAAGAGCGTAAAATCCAGATCCTCAGAAAATCTGTAATCATGGAAATATACTTTTTTTAATGCTGTGCCGCCTTTAAAACTCATTACATCCTGCATGCCTGACATGGCAATACCTATTAGAATCCAGGAAAGCACATAATCCTTTTCTATGGTTTTTATAGGGATAGTTTTATTGCCTTTTGTTAAGCCGGACTGAATCCTGTATAGATTTCTAGATTCTATCATTTTTTAGGAGTGCACTGCCTGTTTTATTTCCTGCGGAGAAATATTAGCAATACATTTCCATAAATTTTTATACGTTTCCACGGCATTTAATAATGGATCCAGAGTATAGTATTTATTATTTATCTTTGATTTTAATTTATTCAAATAGCAGGCATCCTTCAGGCCTAAACTTTCCAATATATAACCAAGCCTTTTGATTACAACTATCCTATCGAATCTGACAGCATAATTAAACAGCCTGTTAAAATCTATTTTTTGTTTCTGCATCCATAAACCTTTCGCGATTTCTAAAATACCGCCGCAATATTGAGGCCGGTATAAACAATCTATGATTGTCCTCTCTATATCGCTAACCTTAACCTGCTCTGATTTTGTAACCCAGAAATTTTTTATGCCCCAGAGATTTTTCGAGCTGATGTAGATAAATTCAAATATCACGCCTCCGGCAATCTTCTGTTTTTTATATTCTTGCTTCGGGGTATTTACAAATACCTTTGTTACAGGGTGCGTAACCATATTGTGCATATCCATGGCGCTATAATAGGAAATATAATAATCGGGACTGTTAACAATCTCTCTGGCGGCTACATACCAGTTCCCGATATATTTAGAATCTTTTCCTATCTCCTGCGGTATTATAATATATTTTCCTTGTTTCAGACGGGAGATTATATTTCTTTTTATCAATTTACCGGCAAGATCGCTGGCAGCATTCTCTTTTAACCCCGTTATGGCCTCTATATCCTGTAATTTAAATATAGTTTTATTCAGCTTATATAAGGATGATATTAAATTAGCGCTGACTGCGCCCAGTGTTTTCATAGAAGTCATTTTCTACCTATTTTATGTAGATAACAGTTTACTATACTGTATTTTACATAAAATCGTGTGTTTGTCAAGGCAGTTCCTCTTTAAATAATCTGAGGCAATGCTCACAGCTTCCAGGCGTAATACTGATGTCCTTAGATATCTTATCTATTTTTAGTCCGCCTTTTTTTGGGCGTTTTGCTATAAGCTTCAGATTTTTCAATTTAACCTTTTGTATCAAGTTCTTATTCAGATTAAATACATCCGCGATTTTATTTACATAATCGTACCTGTTAATAAATTCTGCTCCTGCGCCATGATAAATGCCTTCGGCATTTTTTTCTATAAGCTTTATTATTATTTCAGAAAGAGAGCCGGCATAAGTAGGCGTAGAATAAAGATCATCTGCGGCGTAGACTTTTTTATTATTCTGCATATTGTAGATTATTTTTATTGCGAAATTCTTAGTTGGCGCGGAGCTTCCTTCGACTTCGCTCAGGACAGGCCGCTCCGCTACTCCATAAAGTTGAGCAGTGCGAATTATTAGATAATTTTTCAATTTACTTTTCATGATATTTTCCGCTTCTAGTTTTGTCCTGCCGTATATGTTTATAGGGTTTGGCTTGTCATCTTCTCTATACGGCCCATTTTCACCGTCAAATATATAATCAGTGGATATGTAAATTAATTTTGAGCTATATT
>PEUD01000143.1 GCA_002780805.1 Candidatus Omnitrophica bacterium CG02_land_8_20_14_3_00__42_8
AAACTGTTGCATTAGAAACTTGAATCTGCACAGCGACCATTTTTCTAAATAAAAATGATAAAAATGGTCGCTGTCCCTATTTTTGTACAGGTAAGGCATCCTGGTATTCCCAGAATGACCCGGGAATCCTCTTAACAACAGCCAATATGGAGAGATTTGACGATTCCGAGCTTACTTGCGCCATGTGGGACATGCCGTTTAATGCTATATTAAAGGTAACGAACCTGGAAAACGGCAAGTCTGTTATTGTCCGGGTAAACGATAGAGGCCCTGCCAAGAGATTAAACCGTGCGATAGACCTTACAAAAGCAGCTTTTTCCAAAATAGCTGACCTGGAAAAAGGCCTTGCAGAAGTTTCCGTGGAAATAATGTGATTTATGCTGTATAATCAATTAATGGCAAATGGGGCTCTTATTTTTATATTACTTATAATGAGCGTTGTGTCAGGCTGCGCGACTCAGGAATACAATACCGCTACAGGCAAGGAAGATATTATTTTTATAGACACCCAGAAAGAAGTGAATATGGGTAAGAGCATTGCCGAGAGCATAGAGAAAAGCAAAGAGATAAAGCTGGATCCTGATCCGCTGATGACAGAGCGCGTCAATGAAGTCGGCCAAAGGATTGCATCTATCAGCGGCAGAAAAGAGGTAAAGTATACATTCAGAGTCATAGATAAGGATGACGTGAATGCGTTTGCCCTGCCCGGAGGATATGTGTTTATTTTTAAAGGCCTCGTGGACAAGGTTTCCAAAGACGACGAGCTTGCCGCGGTCATTGCCCATGAAATAGCGCACGTGGTGGCGAGGCATTCAATAAAAAGACTGCAGGGAGGCGTGGGTTATAATATACTCCAGATATTAATGGCTGTTACGGGAGGGGGAAGATCTGACGCGGGCCGCATCGACGCCGCATTCGGCCAGTTGATGATGTCTTATTCAAGAGAAGACGAGGCGCTGGCTGACAAGCTGGCGGTAAAATATTTAAAAGAAGCGGGTTATGACCCATGGGCAGTAGTCAGCCTTCTTAAAAAGCTTCAGGATGCTGATAAGGCTGAGCCTATAAGGCCGTACACCAGTTACCGCTCTCATCCTTATGTCGCGGACAGAATACGTATGGTCAAGAAGGAGCTTTCAGGTGAAGTGGATTTCAATGATTATATGAATAAGGCAATAGAATAATTGCGTGTAAACACGCAGAAGTTCTCGACTCTGATTACATGCATAGCCAAAATGACCGCTCGAACAGTATTCTTCGAGCGGCCATGCAAACTATATATGCATGCAGAATTGAGAAGCAATAGTGAAGTTAACACAGAGGGGGAAAGCATGCTAACAAAAAAAGATGATTTTACGACGCAGGACCCGTGGCGTATATTCAGGATCATGGCTGAATTCGTGGAAGGGTTTGAAGATCTTGCCAGGATAGGGCCCGCTGTTACCATATTCGGCTCGGCCAGGACAATACCCGGCGATAAATATTATAAATCGGCCGAAGAGACCGCGTTTTTATTGGCCAAAGAGGGCTATGCTATAATTACAGGCGCAGGGCCGGGCATAATGGAAGCGGCTAATAAAGGCGCTAAAAAAGGAGGCGCTGTCTCCATAGGCCTTAACATACAGGTGCCTGTGGCGCAGAAACCGAATAGATTCATAACAAAACTCCTGGAATTCAGGTATTTTTTCTGCAGGAAAGTAATGTTTTTAAAATACGCGAAGGCGTCCGTGATATTCCCCGGTGGGTTCGGCACAATGGATGAATTTTTTGAAACCATAACTCTTATCCAGACTCGAAGGATAGACAAATTTCCCGTGGTGCTGGTGGGAGGCGCATACTGGAAAGGCCTGATAGGGTGGGTCAAAAAATCCATGCTCAAGGGAAAGCGCATATCAGAAGAAGATATGGATATATTCTGTATCGTGGACAGGCCTATAGATGCGCTGGAGGCCATAAAGAGCTTTTATTCCAAACAAAAATAGTTGAAAACAACGCAGGCAAGGTGTATAATCCAAATTATGCCGCACAGGTTCATAAACGATTTTAAAGAAGGGGAAGTAATAGACTCGGTTTATCTTGTAAGAGAAAAATCCTTCGAAACCACCAAGAACGGCAATCCGTACATATCGCTTGAGATTTCAGACAGGACAGGCATGGTGGATTGCAGGAAGTGGGATGCCTTAAAATCGCTATTCGATTCTTTTATCGTCGATGATTTTGTAAAAATAAGAGGCAAGGTAGAATTCTACAGGAACTATCCGCAGTTAAAACTAGATTCCATACAAAAGGTGGATGATGAATCCGTAGATATTTCGCTGTATGTCCCTGTTTCGGATAAAAACAGGAATCAGATGTTTAAAGATTTTTTATCCGAAATGGAATCAATAAAAAACCCGCATCTCAAGGCCTTGGTGGCCGGCATATTTTCCGATAAGGGCATTTCTGAAAAATTCAAAACAGCTCCTGCCGCTACCGATTTTCATCATCCGTACATAGGCGGACTGCTTGAGCACACGCTTGCGTGCATTGAACTCGCAAAAATGATAGCATTGAAATACAAGGACGTAAATATCGATCTTCTTTTGTGCGGCACAGCGCTTCACGACATAGGGAAGATAGAAGAACTTGCGTATAAGAGAAGTTTTTATTATACGGATAAAGGCAGGTTGATAGGCCACATAGTCCTGGGCGCGAATATAGTGAGCGCGGCAATCGATAATATCCCGAATTTTCCGGAAGAATTGAAAAACCTTATTCTGCATATAATACTCAGCCATCACGGAGAGCATGAATGGGGGTCGCCTAAAAGGCCCATGTGCTTTGAGGCGATTATACTGCATCACATAGATAATCTGGACGCTAAAATTAACGGATTCAGGCATTTTGTAAAGACGTATAATGATTTAGATTCATCCTGGACAAAGCACAGTAAAATGTTCGGAGAGTTTTTATATAAAAGATCGGACTCGAGGGCAAATTTTGTTGCACAAAATCTGGGAGGTGAAAAATGAAGAAAAAGAAAATCAAGAAGGCGGTTAGAAAGCCTGTGAAAAAATCAGCGCCTAAGTCCAAGAAAAAAATTGCAAAAAAAACCTTGTCTATACCCAAGGGCGCGTCTCTCGAAGAAGTCGGGGTAATAACCCATTATTTTCCTAAGGTGGACGCAGCTGTCGTAAAACTTACTAAAGGCGCTCTCTCCATAGGAGACAGGATTGTCATAAAAGGACACACGTCTGATTTTAAGGAAAAAGTAGGTTCTATTCAACTTGACCACCTGCCTATACAAAATGCAGAAAAGGGCATGGAGATAGGATTAAAGGTAAAGTCAAAAGTCAGGGAACACGACGTTGTTTATAAGATAATAAGCTAGATGACGGCTTGAATTCGCTGAAAAAATGTGGTATACTTTCTAATGGAGCCGATAAAGTTACAAAGAGACGCCTTGATAAAAGGCCAAGCCGGATCGCGCTAAGCGACCAATCTTTATCGGCTTCTTTTTTTATCCACCTTTGCTCTTAGAGTATAGTAGTCAGCTTGCGTGACGAGCTTCGGTGGATAACCTCTGCGAAGCCAAAGGCGAAAGCGCTTTGGCGAAGCAGGGTATATCGGACAATGGAGAATGCGGACAATAAAAATATAATAGGACTTGCGCTGGGTTCAGGAGCTGCTTTCGGCATGGCTCACATAGGCGTTTTGGCCGTGCTGGAAAAAGAAAAGATACCGATAGGCATTGTTTCTGGAGCGAGCATAGGCGCCCTCATAGCTGCGATGTGGGGCATCGGGCTCAGCTCCAAAGAGATAGAAAATATTTCCGGGAAGCTTAAAAGAAAACTTAGCATCATGAGGCTCATGGATTTTACCTTTCCTATATCCGGAATACTTGCGGGCAGGAGACTGAAAAGGTTTTTAAGAGCCATTCTGGGAGACAGCACGTTTGATGACCTTAAGATACCGGTTAAAATAATAGTTTATGACCTGGCCAACAGGGAAACGGTTGTGGTAGACAGCGGCAGGCTTCTGGACGCTGTCTACAAAAGCATTGCCGTGCCAGGCATATTCCAGCCTGTGATGGAAGAAGGAAAGATGTTTGTGGATGGAGGGATCATGGATCCCGTGCCCGTAGATGTGCTTTTTAAAAACGGCGCGGCAAAGGTGATAGCGGTAAATGTCCTGCCAGGCCCGAAGAATATATGCGAAAGGAACGCGGCTTTAAAAGAGATTGAAAAGGAAGAGGAAAACGTAATAAAGCAGGGGTCTCTGGACGAGAAGATAGGCATCCATTTGACAAGATTCTTCAGAAAGGTTTTTACCCCCAATATATTTGACGTTATAATGACAAGCATGCAGGCAATGGAATACAGCATAGCGGAGATAAATTGCCGCAGGGCTAATGTCAGCCTCCATCCGGTATTGAGCGATGCGGCGTCTACGGATTTTCACCTGGTAAAAAAATTTGTAAAAATAGGGGAAGAAGAGGCCATCAGATATATAGATAAGATAAGAGAACTCATCCGCAAATAAAATAAGGTTACACTCAGACAATGTCAGAGTGTAACCTTATTTGTGAGGCAACGGAATGGAAAATCAGACAATCAAGGTATTTGTAGTGGATTTTGCCAGCGCTAATATATTGAAGATAAAGGACGCGCTTTCAAGAGTGCCCGGCATATCTTACGATATTTCCTGGCCCCAGATAGGAGAAAATATTCTCAAAAAGGCAGAAGAAGAAAAATCCGACGTTATCCTTCTTTCGTATAATCTTGCGGGTTTAAACGGGCTGGAGATACTCGCAGACCTGCGATACAAGGAGTTGTCAGGGCCTATTATCATACTGGCCGACGCCAAAGACAAAGAATTTGCGCCTCAGGCGATCCGCGAGGGGGCGTATGACTGCGTAATACGGGAAAGGGGATTTGAAGAAGGGCTTCCCATCATTATACATAACGCGATGGCCGCGTTCCGCGCCGCAAAAGAGAGAGAGCGTCTGCAGAAAGAAATAGCCGCCAAAAAAACGGAACTCGAGGCGGCGAATAAAAAATTGCAGCAGTTAGACAAAATAAAATCAGACTTTGTCTTAAACGTGGCGCATGAATTCAGGACGCCGCTGACTATCATAAAAGGGAATGTGGACCTCGTCAATAAGGGCGGGCTCGGGCCTGTAGCGCCTGTCCAGAAAGAAATGCTGGACGGCGCCATAAATATAGTCAACAGGCTCTCAAGGCTCGTAAACGACCTGCTGGATATATCAAAGATAGAATCCGGGAAAATGGAATTAAAAAAAGAGCCCGTTCAAATGAATAAAATAATAGAGGAAAATTTAATTATTTTTGATAAGCTGATAAAAGACAAGAAGCAGGGCCTGCAGAAAGACCTTGCCAGGGATCTGCCTGAAGTCAGCGCCGATAAAGATAAGGTGACGCAGGTATTTATAAATCTTTTAAGCAACGCGGTAAAATATACGCCTGAATCAAAAGAGATCAGGGTAAAGACAGTTAACCTGGAAAGAGAAATAATGGTGGAGATATCAGACGCAGGCGAGGGCGTGGCGCCTGATAACCTGGATAAGATATTCGATAAGTTTACCCGCGTCACGGCCGAAAAAAAAGAAGGAA
>PEUD01000038.1 GCA_002780805.1 Candidatus Omnitrophica bacterium CG02_land_8_20_14_3_00__42_8
AAATATTGTCGCCCGTCAACAAGCGCAAGCCGGGATTGGAAGACTACCGGAAAAAACGGAAAACGCTGCACGAGGACGGCATTCACCTGCTCGAAATTGACCTGCTGCGCCGGGGGGAGCGTCCCTTCAACTACCCAACCCTGCCCCGCCGGATGCACTACTTCACCATGCTGACAAGAGGCGACGGCTCCCGGATGGAAGTTTGGGCAATGACCATAAGGGACAAACTGCCCGTCGTGCCCGTGCCCCTGAAATCGCCCGACCCTGACGTGCGGCTTGACATAGGCGCTGCGCTGAGCGAAGTCTATGAGCGCAGCCGCTACGACCTCTCCGTACACTACGGGGCCGAGCCTGCACCGCCCGCTTTTTCCGACGAAGACCGGGTGTGGTTGCATGGCATTTTGAGGGAGAAAAAACTCGTTCCTTGAGCAATGGATTGACTGGGTGGCTGCCAGCCACCCAGTCAATCCTGGAATGAAAAAGGAAATCACGAAATTGGGCAAGTCCCTCCAGGGCAGTCTCCCCGCCCTTGAAAAACGCTACATGATGCCCGAAGGATTGAAAGGCATTCAAAGTAACCCCGGCCTGCTTTCGAGCACCCTTTGGCAAACCTCCGGCTACATAGAAGCTTCCGACGGGGCGCCCAACCAGACAGCCCGCATCATGATGGAAAAAGCTCGCAAAGATGTGGCGAATATAGTGAGTGACATCAACAGGTTATTCCAGGAGAATTTCGCAGCCTATCAGCAGAAAGTCGAAGTGGTGCAATTTTCACTTTTTAAGGCCTTCGAGCCAATAAAAATGGAATGATTCAAGATGTGTTTGTGGCGCATTAGGGCTTATAAGATTTCCATTCCTTATATCATGCGAATTAAACTTGTAATCATATCCGTATTCCCAAACAATATCACGATCATCTTTAACGTCTTTTCCTTCTTCTTTATATTTATAGGTCCAATTACTTATTACCCTGGCCTGATCATCGTAAATATAGCCTGAAGTGCTCCTTTTATAATATTTATTACTCTCACCCTGAGTGGTCCATGCATCATGGCCTTCTTCACTATAACCCTGCATCTGGCCAAGCCCCCAGTTATAGTATATGGATGTTCTCTGATTATCTGAATAAATGTATTTATCTGCTGCCTGCGATGCAGTCTGGCCTTTAGTATAACTTTTACCTCTCTCCTTATTAAATGTCTTTGTGTTATATACCATGCCATTACCATTATAACCTGTATAATCATTTCTATCGCTGCTGGTTATTGTGTTGGTTCTATAATAATCCTTGTTTCTGGAGTAACTGGTATAAACCCATTCCTCATATTCTGTAAAGTTCCTCCAGCCAGACCCCCAAATCTTGTCTCCCTGGAACTTAAACCAGTTCAGCTTGGCTGTGTCATATGTAACATGGTCCACAGAGTAAAGAACAAATCCGAAATTATTATATTCAGTTGACTGTCTGGACATGGTTGATATGTGATTATAGTTTCCTGGAGACCCGACTTCTCCTGTCAGCCATGGATTAGGTGAGCCAAGCGCCATAGGCCCGGTTTCATGCTTGTATTCTGTAAATGAATATACGCGGCCTACGCTGTCATAGCGCATATTACCGCGCTCGACATTTGTAGTTATTGCATCTGCGTAATTTACTGTTGTTTCTGTTATTGTGCCGTTTGCGTTATATACTCTGTTTGTATTTTTGCCGGATTTTGCTGCTGTTTCATAATAGTTATAAAGCTGGCCTGTGCCAGAATCATAATTTGTAAAATGCCTGTCTGTTGTAGTAATGGCCCTGAGCCGTCTTGTGTAATTAGAATTAATACTGTTATTTTGATGAACAACGATGCCATCCATATTGTAATCGCCACCGTTCCATAGACTATCACTGACGTCCGCGGAATATTCAACAAGTTTTTCTGTGTATGTGCAAATCCTGCCATTATTATCATAAGTTATTCCGTCGCGTATATTGCCATTATAATTAGAGCCACCGACTTTTTTCCACACCTTTACATCAGGCCGCGTTACATCGCCGGTTGTAACATCTACGTATTCTTTTACAAGCCCGGCATCGTTATAGCTTAGATTATAACGCACTGTATTATTTGCCTGGTATAAAGCTGTTGTTGTGTATGCCCTGTCGTTATAAAACATTGTGCCTATTGACTGCTTGCGCGCCCTGCCTTTTGTGTCATAATACATAATTACAACTGTATCAGTAATTACGTTTGGTTTTGCATTAAGATAGTGATGGTTCGGATCGGCTTTTGAAGTATCTGCATACGAATAAAGTCTGCTTGTGGCATCATAATTTGAATACGTCCTTTGCGTAAACTGATACACATTAAACAGGTTATTATTTTTATTGTTATACTGCCTTTCCAATTTATCATAAGTATCTGTTAAGCCTGACATATTGTATTTAATATTTGACATTGTAATAACATTGGTCATGTCAGGCGCTGCAGTATTGTTCTCTGTATCCTTATAATCTGTCATTTGACCCAATAAATTAAATTTTACGCTTGATGCATCACGGACCGTAGTAATCGGCTGGCTTAGAGCAACTACTTCTCTTTGCGTGCCATCTAATGTTGTTATAAACTTTCTTATGTATTGCGATGGCGCAAGGTTAGGACTTTGGTCAGTACTTGAAGGCGCATCGCCCCATATAGTTTTTTCCTCTATATAGCCTGTTTTCCTGTTTCTATTGTCATAGCTTATGCCTATAACTATATTTTCCTGCAAACTGTCAGTGGACATTGCATCAGTATAGATATTCTCATCATAAGCCCTTAACAGGCCATAGTCATCCTTACTGTCTGATGAACCGCTGTATTTCATATTCATCTGGTATACTGACGTTGTAAGATTCAGCACTTTTGCATTGGTTGCATATATCGGCGTGGAGAATGTGAACTGGCCCTCATTAAAGGCTTCGTATGTATAATTCATCTTGGCAAGCTTAGTAGTGCCTTTCTCGTATATCTTTTCCTCGCTTATCATTTTAAACTCTTTCATAAGGCCGTTTACATAATATTCAATATCGTCAGTTGTGACAGTGGTTACATGATCCAGCTTATTGGTTGTGCCATACTGCAACAACGTACCGTCAATTTCCTTAAATGTCTTATCCTCATATGATAAAAGCCGTCCAAATATATCGTATGTTGTTTGAATCCTGTCGGTGTATCTTGTAGTATCCAGGCCATTGGCATAGTCGCGGTAAACGCCGCTGTAAGACAGCTGCCTGTTATACTTGTCGTAAGCTATATTGGTAAGATTTTTTACGCTCGTAGCGGCTGTCTGCGCCTGCTCGCCTGTAGGATCCAATGGGCTGGTCTGTTCATATATTGAATGCGCCCTGCCTAAATTATCATAATCTGAATATGTCTTTATTGATGTTATAGCTACATACAAGAGATCTTTGCCTGACTGTTTTATCGGGTTACCATTGACGTCAATAGCACCTTCTTTTCTTATCTCAGTTAACTGCGAGATAAGGCCTTTGGTGTTATATTGAATATCTTTTGTCATAGCAATGGATACAAATTTATTTTCGTTGCCGTTATCGCTTTGCTCAGGATGTGTTACGCGGTCTGTGTATTCTTTTATCTGGCCGCCTTTCTCATAATATTGCATTCCCGTACGCGCTATTCTTGTAAACAGATTAAATACTTGGCCTGATGTAGCCTTATCAACCTGCCTTTCCTCCTTTATAAAACCTGTGTTCTGGCCTAACGAATTATAATCATTATTTCTGTCCATTCTTGTTTCAGTTGTTACTATAAGGCCTAGGGCTGAGCTTGTGGCCTGTTCCTCTTCAATGTAAACAACCCTGCCTTCCGAACTATATCCTGACACATATGAAGCAGTGCCGTATTCGCCTTCATAAAACTTGCGGTGCGTCCAGGCAGTTAAATCTAATTGGCCATTTATCCTGGATTTTTGTTCCCTGGTTTCATAGGAATCAATCAACCGGTTGTATTCATCATAAACAGGCGTAGCCATGGAACCGTCCTGCTTTTTACCAAAATAAACTGTGGTAGTGAGATCGCTCGTTGCATCTGATGTGATCACATCTGTGTATGATTTCAGGTTTATTCTTGGATCATATGTGATGCCTGTTCTGGTGGTTGTTGTTTTTACACTGTAATTTGACGATGTTAACGCTGTCGGGTCAACAGGGAAATACTCTGTAACACTTTCAACATAACCCGATGCCAGGGATGTAGAAGAATAATAGCTTGTTGATGTTCTCTCTGTCAGTGTTTCTTTGTAAAGCTTATCTGTTGAGCCTGCGACATTTTGTTCTATTTTAAACTGGCTGTAAGATAAAAAGTTGCCAAAGTTATCATAAACAATCGAAACCAAGCCATTGTTAGGATCAGCATCATTGTCACCAAAATATATCGTAGTTTTAAGGCCTGCCATTCCTGTAAGATATGTGCTCTCTTCCTTATAGTATACATTTCTGCCCAATGCATCATAACGCATACCGGTTTTTATAGATGATATGGTTGGAGCGCCTGTCCTGGATACTACAGTTTCTAATGATTTCATTTGGCCTGTATCATTGTAATACTGCATATCAATAACATCTGTGTAAGTGCCTGCTGACTGCGCGCCGGCAAGAGCCATAAATGAAACATCCATATATGCCTGCTCGGCATAATCAACAACCTGCTCTGCCTGCTGCTGCTGGGCTGTTACCCCAGCCAGTGTAAGATATATATTTGCAAGAGCGATTATGGCAGTTGTTAGAGTATTCTGCGCTGTTGTTACTGCCTGGCTGAAACCTGCTATTAAACCAAGCTTATCATTCATAATTACTCTCTTTGCATCAACTACATCAAGGGCATCGCCTAAATCTCCATCTGCTTCAACAAAATTTTCTACTGCTGTCGCAAGCATACCTTGAGCTGTAACAAGATCTGCAGCTTTGGCAATCATCACAACCTGCGCTGCATCTCTTTGCGTTCTTGCATTATCTCTGTTTGTAAGAGCAGTGTTACGATTTACAAGCGCGGTATCTCTCCTGATTATCGCATTTGTCAGGGCTGTTTGCTTGGCATCTCTTACAGCTATATAAGCAGTAAGAGCATTTTGATATTGAGTCTGTGTTCCGGCAAGCGATGTTACAAGGGCTTCTTTTTCATTGGCATAATTAGTGGCTGTAACCAGATTATTATAAGCTGTATTCTTATTTGTTGTGGCGGTTTGAAGCGCCTGGTAAGCCACGTTCTTATCGGCTTCTTTTTGGACCATTGTATTATATTTTGTATCGCGATCAACAAGCTTGGCATCTCTTGTAGCCTTCTTTGTATCTGCAATACCTTTTAACCTATTGGCTTCTGTTAAATCAGCATTCATTTCAGCTAACCTGGTATTCATAGTGGCATATTTCTGATCTGATATAATCTTTTTCGCATCAGCACTTGCCTTTTTATTATTCATATCTATCTTCGCTGTATCCATAGAAGTTTTGAAATTATTCATATTTGTACGCGAAGTGTCCAGGCTGGTTCTTGCTGTATTAAGTATGGTTGTTTTAGAAGAAAGCGCAGTATTAGCGGCTGTTAATGCATTATTGGCATTTGTAAGACTTGTATTGGTAGTTGTTAAAGTATTATTGGCATTTGTAAGATTGGTAT
>PEUD01000113.1:0-147 GCA_002780805.1 Candidatus Omnitrophica bacterium CG02_land_8_20_14_3_00__42_8
GTATAAGCGCCTGAGACAAGTTTTCTAATTAAGCCAGCTCTTATCATAAGGCGATGGCTGACTGCCTCAGCCTCGCTCGGCACCTCTTTTAATGTCGGTATAAAATATTTTGTCCAGCGCATATTATGTCTTCTCGACTGGGCTTAC
>PEUD01000113.1:158-859 GCA_002780805.1 Candidatus Omnitrophica bacterium CG02_land_8_20_14_3_00__42_8
ACTGCGTTCGCTCGAAGAATATTGGATGAATATTGTTCGAGCGGCAAACTCTACCATACATGCAAACCCAGTCGAGAACCATTTATTACAACTCTCTCAATAATTCTCTAACAATCTCTTTTTCTTTTACCCTTTTTATAAGTTTCCCTCTTTTAAAAATTACTCCTGTTCCTTTGCCGCACGCAATGCCTACATCCGCCTCTTTAGCCTCTCCCGGGCCATTTACCTCGCATCCCATAATTGCTATTTTAGAGTGACAGTTTTTCGTTATTCGTCGTTCGTCGTTCGTAATTCGTAATGCTACTTTGTTAACAATACTCTGTAAATCAACCTGGCATCTGCCGCAAGTCGGGCATGAAATAATTTCAGGGCCGAAATTCCTTAAGTTTAACGCCTGAAGGATATTCTTAGCTGCTATTACTTCTTCGATTGGATCCCCTGTTAATGAAACCCTGACAGTATCTCCTATGCCTTCCAGAAGCAAGGCGCCTATTCCTATGGATGATTTTACAATACCTGTTGAAACAGGGCCTGCCGCTGTAACGCCCAGATGAAGCGGGTATCTTGACTTCTTTGAAAACAACCTACAGGCCTCTATAGTGCTAAGAACGTCTGACGCCTTTAATGAAACTATTATATCGTAAAAATCCATTCTCTCCAATACCTTTATATAATCCAGCGCAGCATTTACCATGTTATCT
>PEUD01000113.1:880-5610 GCA_002780805.1 Candidatus Omnitrophica bacterium CG02_land_8_20_14_3_00__42_8
TGAGTCGCCTTCGGCGACTCACGGAGTCGGACAGGTAATGATCCGGAATTTATTCCCACCCTTATTGGAATCTTTCTCTTTTTCGCGGCCGTTACAACTTCTCTTATCTCATCCTCTTTATAAATATTCCCGGGATTAAGCCTTATCTTATCAGCGCCGTTTTCAATAGCGCTTAAAGCCAGCCTGTAATCAAAATGTATGTCCGCCACTAACGGTAAATTCACTTTTCTTTTAATAGCCCTTATGGCCTTTGCAGCTTCAAAATCTTTTACGGCAACTCTTATTATTTCACACCCTGATTTTTCCAGTTTTTTTATCTCTCTTACGGCAGCTGAGACATTTTTGGTATCAGTCTTTGCCATTGACTGGATACTGACAGGCGCTCCGCCTCCGATTTTAACATCCCCGACTTTAATCTGCCTGGTCATATACCCTAACCTATCCGACTCCGTGAGCCGCCGAAGGCGGCTCACGGAGTCAATCTACTTATGCCATAAATGCGTTATCTTCTCAAAAATCCCGAATCTGATAAAATCATTGTAAAATACGAACAACATTAAAACTATAAGTAACGACATGCCTATCTGCGTTACATTCTCCTGCATTTTAAAAGAAACTGGTTTTCTTCTTATTTTTTCTATCATAAGAAATAAAATATGCCCGCCGTCCAGGACAGGGATAGGTAAAAGATTAAAAATAGCCAGAGATGCGCTCAATACGCCCATTAGCTGCAACAGGTAAATAAACCCGAGTTTAGCTGCCTGGCCTGTTATGTAAAATATGCCTATAGGCCCTGTCATGGATTCTTTTATAGGTACAGCGCCTGTAATGCTTGCCCATAAAGCCCTGCAGGTTATGTAAGTCAGAGTCCATAATTTTTCAACTCCCAGGTAAAGAGACTTCATGAAACCGTATTTCACATACACAACTTCGTCAGACGGCGCAATGCCTATTATAGAAACGCTCTTTTTTGAGCCAAACATAGTGCTCATCTCCTGGTATTTGGGCATAACGAGAATGCTTACCTGTCCGCCGTCTCTATTTACGAGAAGTCTCATCTCCTGATTTTTACCCGGCCGCACAATATTTGTAACATCTTCCCAATAAATCACATCTTTATTGTTTATGCTTATGATCTTGTCGCCTGCTTTTAATCCAGCTGTCTCCGCAGGATAGCCCGGCATAACTTTTCCTATCTTCGCGGTTAACGTGGGATTTCCAACCATGAACACAAATGAAAAAATCAAAAACGCAAGTATGTAATTTAATAAAGGCCCGGCGAATATTATCTTTACCCTCTCTCCTACGGTCCTTGACAGATATTCCCACTTCTCTCCCTTCACCCCTTCTGCGCCTGTCTCTCCGGATAGTTTCACGTAGCCGCCCAGAGGTATTAGCGAGATCGAATATCTGGTTCCGGCCTTTGTGACGCCTGCTATCTCCGGCCCGAATCCTATGGAAAATTTTTCAACGGCCACACCCATTTTCTTCGCGACTATAAAATGGCCGAATTCATGCACGATAACTAAAATACTCAAAACGATTATAAAAGAAATGAGTGATAGCATGACTTCCTTTCAAATATTGTTCGAGCGGACGTTGCAGCTATGCATGCAAGCCTAGTCGAGAACCTCTCTAAAACTTCTCGACTTTGCGAACCATATATAACTCGCGTGATCGCTCGAAGAATATTGTGTTATTTATTTAAAAGCTCCTTTGTCTTGACCCTGGCCCATTTATCCGCTTCCAATATATCTCCAAGCCCAGGGTTTTTAATGCCTCTGTGCAGCCCCATAACCTTCTCTATAATCCTGGGTATGTCTATGAATCTTATCCTTCCCTCGATAAATTCCCTGACAGCTATTTCATTCGAGGCGTTCAGGACTGATGGAAACGTCCCTGATCTTTTCCCTGCCTCATATGCCAAATCTATGCATTGAAATTTCTTAGTGTCTGGTTTTAAAAATTTCAGCTCTCTTATGTTAGAAAAATCCAATCCCTTTATGCTTGAATCCAGCCTCTCAGGATAAGTCAGGGCATACTGTATCGGGATGCGCATATCGCATGCGCCAAGCTGGGCGAGTATTGCCCCGTCCCTGAATTCCACCATAGAATGCACCACTGCCTCAGGGTGTATCAGGATCTCTATGCTGTTTATACCCATATTAAAAAGCCAGCTCGCCTCAATCACTTCCAGGCCTTTATTCATCATCGTAGCGGAATCCACTGATATCTTTTTGCCCATCTTCCACCTGGGATGATTAACCGCCTCTTTTACCGTGATATCCTTGAATCCTGACTTTTTTACTTTTAACAAAGGCCCGCCTGAACCCGTGAGAAAAATCCGTCTTAAATCTTCCCTGCCGCTTTTTCCGATACATTGAAATATCGCGCTGTGTTCGCTGTCCACAGGCACCACCGTTACCTTATTTTTTGCCGCCTTATTCATTATAATGCCGCCTGCCATGACAAGGGCTTCTTTATTTGCCAGCGCCATTTTCTTGACCTTATCCAATACCGTAATAATAGGCAAAAGCGCGGACGAACCTACAATTCCCACCAGGACAGTATCTATCTTTACATCCCTCAACATACCGCATAATCCGTCTTCGCCCTCATATACCATTATCTTCCCAAATTTTCCCTTATTGCCGCTCCCTCCTGAAACGCAAACAGCTTCTGGCTTGAATATTTTCGCTTGTTTCCGCAATAATTCAACATTGGTATTCGTAGACAGGCCGCATACCTTGAATCTATCAGGAAACTTAGATATGACATCAAGGCCGCTTGTGCCTATAGACCCTGTAGAACCTAAAACTGCTATATTTTCCATATACTATAATTAAAACTTGACTTGCTAATCGCCGAACCACGCGGAACGTAACGCGGAAAAACCGCGGAAATTATACATGAGTTTCAGCGTAGTTCCGCGTCCCGCCAACGAAACAATGGCGGGCTTCCGCGTAGTTCCGCGATTAACAAGGTTACCTAAAAATTGTTAAGCAGATATAAAAAATTGGCGCAGTAAACAGTATGCTATCAATCACATCCAGTATGCCGCCCAGGCCCGGGAGAAAAACGCTTGAATCTTTTACTTTATAATCCCTTTTGATGAGGCTTTCCGCCAGATCGCCGAGCTGCGCAAAAACTCCTATCAAGGCCCCGCTTATAAATATAAAACCAAAACTCATCCACGAGATATAGTATCTGCCCAGGATAATAGCGCATGCTATGCTGAATATGAACCCCCCCATAGCCCCTTCCACTGATTTATTAGGGCTTATCCTGGGTATAAGCTTGTGCCTTCCGAAATTAAACCCAATAAGATACGCGCCTATATCTCCGGATTTTGTAACAAGAAGAAGATACGCTACTAGTTTATGGCCGTCTTCTAAAAATCTTATCTTCACCAGAAATGTTAAAAACCAGCCTATATAAAAAATAGCGAATAAAGTTACCGCAATCAGATTCACGGCATTCTGGCTCTCTTTTCTTGTAAAATGTATTATAAAAAGCGCGATCAGTATAATTATAAAAAACACCATTTCCCATATGCCGCCCGTGGGCCTGTAAAGATAAGTAATATACGGCAGCAATATGCCTGAAAAAATCCCTACGTACGCGAAACTTAAAGGGAATATTTTTTTTGCGCCGCCCAACCTGAAAAATTCATAAAGGCCAAGGCCTATAAATAAAGACACAACTGCCCCAAAGGTCCATATAGGCAATACAAATATGCTCAGGATACCGGCTGTTATTAAGATTATAGATGTGATCGTGCGTTTCAACAAATCATTCTCCTATGCTATCATTGTTAATCGCGTAATTCCGCGATTATCTGCCCCCGAATCTTCTCTCCCTCTTATTATATTCCTCTATGGCTTTATTTAATTCATTCTCATCAAAATCAGGCCAGAGTGTTTCAGTTACATATAATTCTGTGTAAGAAATCTGCCATAAGAGAAGATTCGATATCCGCATTTCTCCGCTTGTGCGTATCAATAAATCCGGATCAGGTTGTCCCGCTGTATAAAGCTTGCCGGAAAACATTTTTTCATCTATATCAGCTGGATTGAGCGCTGCGTTCTTTACATCTTCCGCTAAAAGTCTTACAGCGTTTAGTATCTCCTGTCTTCCCCCATAGCTCAGGGCTATATTTAGCATTAAATTTTCGTAATCCCTGGTATCTTTCTCGGCTCTCTCTAACTTGGCCAGCAAGTTTTTCTGTATCCTATGCCTCTCTCCTATTATGCGAAACTTTATTTTATTATCATGTAACAGCTCAAATTCTTTGTCTATAAAATCCTCTAACAATTGAAACAGGGCCTTTACTTCATAGTCAGGCCTGGACCAGTTTTCAGTTGAAAACGCGTAAATTGTAAGGTGTTTCACCCCTATCTTCACGCATGCCTTGATAGTTCTTTTTACGGCCTCCACGCCCTGCTTGTGGCCCATAACTTTCGGCAGGCCTCTTGCCTCAGCCCATCTTCCGTTCCCGTCCATTATGATTGCAATGTGTTTAGGTATTATCATAAATTCCTTAGCCAATTTTACATATTGCAACAGCACTATGGTAACAGTTCAGCTCTATAAGCAATACTGGAGCAGCGGAGCGGCCTGTCCTGAGCGGCTTGTGGTGAGCGCAGTCGAACCAAGCCGAAAGAAGCTCCGCGCCAAAGCTTATCTACGCGAAGCCCGCTTCGCTGCTCCAAACAACGCGTCTCGTCAGA
>PEUD01000082.1 GCA_002780805.1 Candidatus Omnitrophica bacterium CG02_land_8_20_14_3_00__42_8
AGCTCGCAGTCTTCTTAATAATCCCCAAGTTCTATTTATGGATGAGCCTACAAAGAGTTTAGATTATGCCATTGCTAAAGATCTAAGAAATTTTATTAAGGAAAGGTTAGTAAGAGAGCAAAAAAGGACGGTTGTTTTTATTACGCATAATCTTTTTGAGGCAGAGGATCTTGCTGAGCGGATAGCGATTATGTATCAGGGTCAGATTAGGGTTTGTGGAGCATTGTCTGAACTATGCCATAAAATTAATTCACCATTGGCAACAATAGAAGAGATATATGAGCGGGTTACAAAGGAAGATATTTCTTAAGATAGCTTGCCTACGGAAGATAGCTGCTTTTATAAAAAAGGATTTTCTAATTCAGTTAAGTTATCCATTTTCTTTTATCTTCAGCCTGTTTAGTATTCTTGTTACAGTAGCAACTTTCTATTTTATCAGTAAGCTGTTTGGTCAAGAAGTAACTTTACACCTTAAAGATTATCAAACCGGCTATTTCCCCTTTGTCCTCATAGGAATTGCCTTTTCCGGCTATCTTTCTACAGCTATACATAGCTTTTCTCAGAATATAAGACATGAACAGATTATAGGCACTTTAGAAGCGATGATGGTAACTCCTACTAAACTTTCTATTCTTATTATTTCAATGTCACTATGGGACTTTTTATTTACCTCTATAACTACGGTTGTGTATCTATTATTTGGAGTTTTATTTTTTAAGGTAGATTTAAGCCAAATGAACTTATTGGCTGCTTTAATAATTCTGATCCTAACGATTGTTTCCTTTAGTAGCATAGGTATAATCTCTGCCTCTTTTATCATGGTATTTAAAAAAGGTGATCCTATAAGTTGGTTAATTACCACATTTTCAGGATTCTTTGGTGGAGTATTTTTCCCTATCTCTATATTGCCTAAGCCGTTACAGACTATTTCTTATCTCTTTCCTATCACTTATTCTTTAAGGGCCTTAAGACAGGCACTTTTGCAAGGTTACAGTCTTAAGATGCTTGCTTCTGATATAGGCGTGCTTTTAGTCTTTTGTGTTGTGTTACTGCCTTTGAGTATTTGGATATTTAAATGTGCAATAAAAAAGGCGAAGCAAGTAGGAAGTCTGGCACATTATTAGGAAAATAGGCGTATTGGTAATGAAATTAGTGTCGTTTCTACGTAACATATCATTTAACAGTCAGTTACATAAGAGATTGCTGAAAAATTCCGTATTTTAAAGAATCTTTTAGCCCGGTAGCGCCAGACATTCTTTCTATCTCTACTTTTTCTCGTTCTTTGTTAACTTTTGTTTAATCAGAACTTTAAATTTAACCGTATCCTGCTAAAACAGGGGCAAGGTCCGGCTGAAGCCGTAAAAGCTTGATGATTCTTTTTACATTTATTACCAAAAAGGTCATCAATACCTGTATGGCAACGCGCCATCTGCCTCTGTATCGGGCACGAGTGAGATTATGCCACTTCTTTGCCTCGCCAAACTTGCGTTCTATAGCCTTACGTTGAATGAAAGCCTGAATTCTCTGAGGGGTGTTATCAATGAGTTTTTCTAAATAATCATCGCTGATAAAAAGGCGGATACGCTTACAGTTTGGCTTAGGGCAACCGTAATTATTATTGCAATGTCTGCAAGATCCGGTAGAGAAGACATAAAGATAGCCTTGTTCCTGTCTGGTTTTTGAAATAGGAGAGTACCCTTCGGGGCAAATTAAGGTATCAGTATCTTTGTCATAGATGAAACTATCGAGGAATTTGCTCTTTCCCGAATTACGAGAAGGCATATAAGCAGCCATATCTTTGGAATGAATAGTTTTTCGGTTTAAGGCGCTGTCATAGAGGGCATCGGCAACTAGGGCTTTTTGGGTAATTCCTTTATCTTCGTCTTGTTGAATGAGTTTTCTGACGTCTTCATTATCAGCTTCGTTGGTATTACCGGGAACAGTATCAACCGAGGTGACTATTTGGGATCCGTCATCAAGCGAGGCATGGGCTTTGTAACCAACGAATTTTTTAGTTGGTGATTTATAACCGCCTCTGGCGTCAGGGTCGGCAAAACTTAAAGGGCGAGCCTCATCCTGGGGATTAAGTATCTTATCGAGATGGTCTATTATTTTATTGGTTTCGGAATTGGCTTTATATCGGCCTTTTAGTTCTTTTATAAATTCGCTGGTCAGCTTTACTTCGGCAGCCAGATCTTCTTTGCTCGGTTTCTTGTAGGCTTTTTCTTCAATGAGATATTTTTCTTTTAGCTTGGCTTGGCCTGGCTCTTTAGACAAAGCCTCTATTGCCTTAATGCGGCCTTGCCTTAATAGGTTGACGGTGTTAGGGATGGCGATATCGGCGATGATATGGGTGGCATCGAGTATCTTTAAATCGCCCTTGATTAAACCAAGATCCCTTGCTCTTACGACTATTTTGTTAAAAATGAACTTAAATTTATCTTCACCAAGCCTTTTTCTAAAAACTACTAAGGTGGTGTCGTCAGGCGTTGGTTCTTGTATAGACAGACCGGCGAAGTAACGAAAGAGAACATTGGTTTGGATTTGTTCAACAATATCACGGTCGCTTAAAGAATACAAAAATTCTAAGAAAAGCATACGGAATAAGACTTGAGGCAGGAAACTCCTTCTGCCTCGTGTATCGGAATATAAATCTCCTGTTTCGGAATCGACAAAAGAAAAGTCTAAATTCCGCTTTATATCCAGAAGCAGGTGTTCTTTAGGTAACAGGTGCCCATAGACAAAACTATTGAAGAAATCTTCTTGCATATTTGGTTTACCTAACATATCGGCCTCCTGTTTTTGTTTAACTTTATATCTGCCAATATGTTAGCATAGAATACAATAAAAAACAAGCATTTTATCGTCGGGTAATATTATGTTTTCCGACGAGAGAATAAATTAAAGTTCAAGGGAATTTTTCAGCAATCTCTTTAAAATTACCCAGTTTCGGAACTGAAAATTACCCACTTTTTTCAAAAAAATTATAGCTTCACCTTACGTGGCCTGCCTCTTGGTCTCTTAACCTCTAAAGGTTGAAGTTCGTCTTCTCTGATTGTATAAGACAGCCGGCTTAAATCCTCTGGTTTTTCTGTTTGTTTGTATTCTGTAAAGTTCTCCAGTTTGTCCTTAAGTCTGTAACTTGAGCCCTTGATATTAATTACGTGACTATGATGAAGCAATCTATCTAATATAGCTGAGGCAATAACCTTATCCCCAAATATCTGGCCCCAGTCTTTGAATCCCTTGTTGGAGGTAATAATAAGTGAGTGTCTCTCATAATGATGGCTGATAAACTGGAAGAAGAGATTAGAGTCTTCTTGGTTTAAAGGCAGATATCCTAATTCATCAATTATCATCAAAGGACTCTGGTAATATCTTCTTAAGCGTGGGAATCTCTGATTGGGCTCCTGTCGCATCTTCTTCAGTAACATATCCAGGGTTAAAAAATAGGTGCGGATTCCCTTTGAGCAGGCTTTTATGCCTAAGGCAATAGCTAAATGGGTCTTTCCTACCCCTGGAGGGCCTAAAAATATAACATTCTCTCTTTTTAGGGCAAAGTCCAGCTCGAATAGCTCATTTATTCTTTTTTTATCTAAGTTAGGTTGATAGGAAAAATCAAAACCCTCTAAGGTCTTATTATAGGGGAAACCTGCCTCTCTTAAAAGGAGCTGGAACCTATGGGATTGTTTGCAGGCAACTTCTTCCTGAAGAAGCAGGTCCAGATATTGTGGATAGCTAAAACTGTCTTTATCTGCCTCTTTGGTAAGTGTGGCATACGCCTTCTTCATCCCAATCAATCCCAATAGGTCTAAGTTATTCTCTATGCGCTCGGTTAATAGTCTATCCATGGGCTAACCTCTCATAAACCTCCAGTTCTCTTTTTTGAACCTCCTCAAAGTATCCCGGATATTTGGCTAAAAGGTGGTCAAATCCTTCCTGTGCTATTGGTAGGGCTTGAGCAGCTAAAATAAACTCTCCCTGCGTAATTAGCTCTACGTAGCGGCTGTGATGCCTTAGTCCTTCATAATGCATAGGGTTAATAATCATCTGGCCTTTCTTTAAAAGGCATTTGGTATGCTGGGCAATGAGTTTACCGTGGTAAAGACAAAAAATATCCCTTCCATCATCCTGGACTTCTATGGTTTGTCCGGCATATATATGAGGCACACTATAGAAGTTAGCCTTATAACTTATCAGGCAGTCCTTGTTGACCTTATGTAGATGTGGGATTCTTGTGTCATATCTTATTGAGGGTAAAGCTTGCAGGTGTTCTTCTTTTAGCAGCTCGCAGATTTTGGCTTGATAGAGCCTATTATATCTTTGATTGGCGGTATTATCTAACCATAGCCATGCCTGTGTGTTTAAATCTGTTAGGTCTTTGAAGGTTCTGCCATAGAAAAAGTTCTCTCTGACATAACGGATTTTTCTCTCGGCCTTGCCTTTGCCTTCTTTATGGTATGGCAGGCATATATTTGGCTTAAAGTTATAAAATGTGGCAAAGTCTTTAAAGCCTTGATGAAAAACCGGTTTGCCATTTTCCCTTCTTATTACTATGGTGGATATATTATCATAGCGAATCTCTAAGGGTACCCCTTCAAAATACTCAAAGGCGTGAATATGGCAATTCTGCAGGGCCTGTTCCTTTTCATCTGCGCAGAATTCTATGTAAAGATTACGGCTGTAGCTTAAGGTAATGATAAAACAATGCAAATCTACCATCTGCTCCCCCAATTTTACCTGAGCAAACTCTGCCCAGTCTGCCTGGCCCTGTTTGCCGGGAGGTGTCTCAACCCTGATATAAGCGCGAGGCTGTTTGGGTAATCTAATGGTGCGCACAAATTTACACAGCATTCTATAGCCACCATTATAGCCCCTCTCCTTAAGCTCTTCATAGAGTCTTATAGACGAAAGGAGAGGGTATTCTTTTAATCTCGCCTCTAAATAATCCCTATGTGGCTTTAATTGGCTTTTGCGATTCTGATTACGGTAGCCAGGATAAACATCACAATTAAGATACTTTTTGACGGTCTTTCTATTTATCTTTAGAGTTCTTGCGATTTGTGATATATTATACCCTTGGTGAAATAACTGCTTTATTGTCACGTATTCTTCCTTTGTCTTCATTGGCGATCTCCTTTCGTATTGCCCCCTTCTTAAGGGGTACTATGGTTTATACTCATATCACCATAGTATGAAAGGAATCGCCTTTTATTTCAACTTTTTTTAGGTGGGTAATTTTCAGTTCCTTTTTTGGGTATTATACAGTGCTGTTAACAGTGCTGACGCAAGGGTGGCAGGAGTCCACGTCTGCCTGTCGGCAGACAGGAATTCTGCCTGCGTAGTATAAAGGCTATGCAAGACCTCTCCTAATAACTGTGCATGATATAATTTAAATATGTTACACAATAGCTATCTGGAAATAAAAAAAGTTAACAATATGCCCCGCATGCCTTTAGAAGGCAATCTTGATCTCACTTACCGTTGCAATAATAACTGCCGGCACTGCTGGCTAAGTATCCCATCCGGCGCAAAAGAAAAAGAGAGCGAACT
>PEUD01000124.1:0-1600 GCA_002780805.1 Candidatus Omnitrophica bacterium CG02_land_8_20_14_3_00__42_8
AAAGCCTCATATTTGCCACGCCGCGGCTCTCAAGCGTGCCCTTTCCGCCGCGGAACAGCTTGCCGTTCATCATCCAAAGCGTGCCAAGCTGGCCTTTTGAGTTGTCAAGCGTTATGGCAACGCCGTTAGTACCCATTTCTAATTTTAACGCCCTCTTAGGCAGGGCTACCGCTTCATGGTTTCTGTAAAGCTCACCGTATGCCATAAAATACGGCTCACCGTCCTGAGCGAGTTTGCCGTCTTCGCCGTATTTTAATTTGTAATACTGGGTAGGCCTTTTGTCTGTCGGATTATAATCAAAATCAAGCCAATACACTACCTTAAACCACTCGCCCTTAATCTGCTGATAGGTTACATTCTGCGCGTAAACCTCTTTTTTGTCCTTATCAGGCAATGTACCTGCTACGCCCCAGCTTAACTTGCCGTCCGCGCCCACATTCACCGGCGCCTTGGCCTGCTGGAATTTATTATTGCCGAGGTCTATTCCGACCACATGTTTTACGCTTAACTTTCCGTCAACCAACTCTGCCTTTAAAACCTCCTGATAAACCTCTTTGCCTATTTCAACGTCAAATTGTTTCCTGTCGCCTAAATTAAGTATCAAAGTCAGGCCTGTATATGTCTGGCCAAGTCCGACCTCTTTACCTTTTACAAGGGTATTATTTTCAAAATTGGTAAGGTAATACCTATCAGATTTTGTTAATTCAGATGTTCCATCGCTTGCGACCGACTTCTCAACCATTAACCACTGTCCATTCACCTGCTCATAAAACTCGGCTTTGCCTTTCTTTATCTCATCTGCGGTGGCGAAGTGCAAACGGCCATCGGCTTTCATGCCGATAACGCGTTTTTCTTCAACAGGCTTGCCTTTATTGTCTGTAAGTATATTTCCGTCTTCATCCAAACGATAACGCTTAACTGCTAAATCTGTGCCATTCCAAGTTTGTCTATCCAATAAAGCAACACCGTCTATTGTTTCATGCCTTTCAGCAACAAAATTTCCAATATTCAAAGCTATAGCAATTAATTCACCACCTTCTGTAACTTTAAATTTATAAGCCTTATAAGATTCCATATTTGGATTAGTAAGATAATATTTCTTTTTATCTTTATCGTAATTAACTCTGGCGATACCTTCTATTATGCATATTGACCCATTATCAAGAACTGTAAGCTCAGCGAATATTCTGTTATTTACTTTTATATGTAATTGTAAATCACTCCCTGTATAAATTAAACTCGTAATGTCTTGATTGTTAGTATTGAAGTATTTTATAACTTCGCCGGTTGACATTAAGAAACTGTATTTTATTGCAGTCTGGCCATCTATAGTATAGGTGCCTTCTGGCCTGCCAGTAGCCGTTGTGCTCTCAGCTACTGTGCGAGAGACAAAAAACAACCTTTCATCTACAATATGGAAATCATAAACTATAGGAACTGCTATAGGAAATACGGGACTGATTATTGTACGATTTCCTATCTTGACGAATTTAAGTCCCTCAACCGTTGCTTCTCTTACGGTTATCCTGCCGTCTTCATCTATGCGCAATTCTTGAGCGGTCTTGCCTTTTTCGTAGATATTCAGCTGGCCGTCTGTGCC
>PEUD01000124.1:1663-18619 GCA_002780805.1 Candidatus Omnitrophica bacterium CG02_land_8_20_14_3_00__42_8
AACAATACTTACTCCATTCCAAAAATATTTCTCTGAAATAACGGTATTATCTATGATATGTATTAATGACGTAAATGGTGCTGTCAAATCTGGAGCGATAGATATTACACGATTTCCGTCAATTTCAGATAATGCTGTTCTTAATGCTCCTATTGCTGTTGAACCATTGTTAGCAGAAACTCCAATCCCCCTCCTCACAAACCAGCTATTCCCGATATTAAACATTTCCTCCGCATACTTGCCTACCTCAATGAAGCGGCGGCTGCCGTCAGACCATTCGGAAACTGATTCCGTGCGTTCTTTGCCGGCTTGATCCATTATAATTAAACCATCCGGATTCTTGGCTGTATCTACTTCAGCTATCGTATAATTGTGCCATACACCATTTATTAACACCTCACCTGTGGCGCCAAATTTACCTACAACCGTCTTAAATCCTATGTTCCTCAAATATGCTCTTTCACCGCTTTCACGATTATATAATACAGAGCCTTGGTTTCTTTCTGCTGCCATAGTCGCAACATAATTCTGCTCGCCGCCGATATGAGGATTTGAACTGAAAAATACAGCCACATTGCTCATACTACCCGGTCTAAATTCACCATTGGCAGCAGAAGTTACTACCTGGTCCCTTTCACCATCGCGGTAGAGGCGAATTTCTCTTTCGTATTCTATTCCATTATGCTCATAAAGCGTATGCGCCCAGCCCTGTTTTGTTTCAGCCTCGTTAGCAAATCTTAAATCGTGCGTCTGACAATCCCTGATAACAAATCGTGTTTCAAGATTTCCTCTGGAATCAAATAACTGGCTTGCAGATCCGTTAAACTTTACAAGCTCGCCGTTAGAATCAGTTTGGAATCTTTCTGTGTATTCTTCACCGGCTATTCTTAACTTGTGTTCTGTAGTATGGTTAGGAGTGCGTGGAATCTGAACAGCCCTGCTGTCAGCGCTGCTTATGCCTATATTGATTTCGGTTACCCCGTCAATCGCATAGACTTTTTGTCCGTATGGCAGTACGCTTTTCCCATCCGCTGCGACCACGCCGCCGTCTATGATGTACGGCTTTATCTCGCCATCCTGCTCTGCCCAGCCAAGGCGCTTGCCAAGACGCTCTCCGGCGTATGCCAGGCGCTGGGAGAAGGAACCGGGCATCGTGATGACTTGCGCGGCGGTGGAGCCTTGATAGACGGTGCTATCCGCCATTTCATACGAATACTTCGCCTGCCATTTACCGGACGCGCCGTATTTTATCATTCCCTCTTCAAGCTTGACTATCGCGAACGCGTTTAAGTGCGGAATGAACATAATGGCATGCTTAAAGCCGGAGTGCATAATCTGCTTTATCTTTTCCTCAAGTTCATTTGGCTGTGCGTCCTGCCTTAATATATCGTTTGTATATACTGATTCCATCCCCTTTGGCACGGTTAACGGTTCCTCTTCTATGCCATTTTTGAACATACGCGGCTGGCCTGTTTTGGAATCATACTTTACCTCAATCCTATTTCCTTTATTATCTATTGAAGAGACGCCTAAAGGCGTAACCCGGACACCGTAATAATGGACTTTTATTAAGCCAAACAATGTAATAGCCCTTGCCACTAATTCAAACGGCCTTAATATCAAATTCTGCCAGAAGCCTCTCGGCCTGTCAGAACCAATGCCGTATTGTTGAGTAACGCCGTTTGCGCCTATGGCTTCTATATATGTTTTGCCGTCAGCTGTGGTAGCCTTACTCATCACCGATGCCGGCGAAACGCCTTTTCTTACCATTGCCAGCCATTCCCTATCTGACAATGCTTCTCTTTTTACGACGCCGGCCGCCGGCGCGACAGGCGGCTTCGCATCGTTTACTGCAACACTTGCCTGGACAGCAGACCCTGACTCTTTAGCTTCTGGCGCCTTCTTGTGAGGCATAACCAAGTCAAACAGCTTTACAAACGGCCTTCCGATATTCTTCAACAGCCAGCTCAAGCCGTCCATTACCTTATCCAATATCTTTCCGACGAATCCGAGCTTGACGCCGCTGAACATTTCCTCAAATGTGCCGGCCTTACGAAAACTATTACGCATACGATTTTCGAAATCTGGCACCACAGCTTGTTCAATAATCTTTTGTGCCTCAGTCAAGGTCTTATTATTACCATAATAAGCTTTTAATAAATATTCGCACACAACAGCTTTAAATAACCCTATCTGCTCTAAACTCAATTCTTTGTCGTCATTGCTTCGGTCAATATACTTTTTATTCGTAGTATTATATGAATAAGTGATGGGTGTGTTAAGTTCAAATTTAACTGTTATATGTTGATATTCATCGTATCCTTCCAGTTTTACCTGGGCAGTATTAATGGCAACAGCTAATATTTTTTCAATAGGAATCGTTATGCCGCTTGTTAAAACCAACGCCATAGGCGCCTTCTGTGCCGGCGTAACCGTTACTTCGCCTTCAGGCATGCCTTTATTATCAAGATGTATGGAGATAATAACTTCGCCCTGGAGGCTGCCTTTGTATTCGGGCCGGATGTTGGAAACGTTTGTTTTAAGAAGTATTGTGTCAGGATACTGTGTTCCATAAGGCGTTACAATTTTCGGGTCAATTACTTTCTCGCCTATTAACTTAACTGTAGCGCCGACTGCTGCGTTTCGCTCATCTTCGTTGGCAGTGGCTTTGTATTGAGGTTTATAGAATGTACCCCTGATGCTCTGCCTTACTGCCCATATGAAGCTGCCAAGCATTGCAAGGGCTCCGAGTATGGGGCTTACCACAGCGGCAAGCGCGCCTAAAACCAATATGGCTAAGAAGGTCTTGGCTGCTGCCTTGTGTGCCGGTCCGGCGCGTTCTTCCGTTGTGGCTTGGGTGATTACGTTCTTTATAAGATCATTTGTTTCAGGGGTGAAGTCTGTAGCCTGGGCTTGTTGTCTTATGGCCGCAGCGGCGAGCGCAAATGTAGTTAAATTCGGTAATACCGTAACTATGCCTCTGTCAACGGGCCTATCGACAGACAAATCCCACTCTTTTTTGTAATAACTATTAGTTTCACGGTTACTTTCGATACCATAAACATATACTTTACCAGCTGCGATCAATTTAATGCGGCCGTTAAAAAGATCTATAGATACAGGGCTTATGTTATCCGTATCGTTAAAACCAAAAAGCGAAGCAAGGACAGGCTTGTTGTTTATAATATTCAGCACAACCCCTTCATCATTCATTATGTATGCCTGCCTCATATCATGTGTTATGTCTTTAATATCATAACCTTGTTCATATCTGATTAAGGCCCGCAGTAAATACCCGGCCGCCTGGCCCTGTGAACTGGTTAGGTTTGCGCCTTCCAGCATTTCATCTAATATTAAAATTACCATTGGGAAATTTCTCTGCTTTAAATAATCTACTGCCATGTTAAATTTATCTTTTGTGTCGTCGCTTTCATTTTTAATAATATTTGACAAAAACTCCTGCTGTGACAAACCGACTATCGGCGGCACATCAGGCTGCATTATTTTGGTATCTGTTGCCGGCGCTTCAGATGTTACTGACGCATTTATTTCGCGCTGCTGATCTGCCGGCAGCTCTACTGAACTTGGAATGGCAGACGCAGTCGTTATATTAGGCGGCGTAAACAGCTCTCTATATCCGTTCGCGTCAATCTCAAATGTTTTTTCGTCAGTAGTGCTAACTATGATCTTCAGGCGAAGAGGTTCGAGTTTCGGGTTATCTCTTAATATATTAATCAGCAACTGTACTTTAAGCGGATCTATGACAACTAAATCCTTTAATATTAATACTGCCGTGTATTTTCCGTCTGTGTCTTTTTCTATGTCAAACTCAAGCTTGACAGGGCCTTTAATGCCTAATTCATTTAATATGTCCCTTATCTTATTGCCTTCGGCAAATTTATTCGCATCAATCTCAATAACAACCTTAGTTATAGAATTTTCACCGGCATCAGCGCCGACATATAATTCCACTCTCTTGGCCGCCTGGATGCCCTCTGGCACAAGCTCATTCAAAATCGCTTGGACTTCCTCTATCTTATTTAATATCTCATTTAATGCCGCTAACTTGCCCTGCGAAAATTCAAACCTCAACAGCGCTTCTACTTTAACTTTATCTTGTTTTTCGCCTGTTTTCTTTATGCTTATCACAAGGAATACCCTATCAGCTGTTGCGGCTATCGCTTTTGTGTTTTTATCCAATTTAATAACGCCTGTTACATCAATTTCAAATACAGCGGCTGATATTTCGCCTTTATCAAGCTTCAGTGTAATTTTTACATCTTTATCTTTCAAAAATTGTCCTAATTCTTCGTTGCTTTCAATATTTAAGAATTGGCTCACCTGTAATTCTATGTTCTCCAAATTCAATTCTCTACCGGCATTTTTAAGCTCAATCTTTATTTGCTCTATTACTTTGGCGAAATTCTCCCCCTTAAACGTGAAACTAACCGACGACTCTTGCGTAGATATATCGTATCTAATCGTAACCGTTGTTTTTTCATTATACGCTCCCGCGGCTGTCAATATCTTGCCTACACCGCTACCTTGCTTTATCGTATTCGCGCTTACATTTACGGATATTAAATGGCCGTTCTCAATTTTTACGCTCTTTACATCAAGGCTTTCAAAATTAAAATCATCTCTAAACATCTCTTTCAACGATGCTATTGCCTCCCGCGCTGCCTTGCGTGCCGATGCAGTATTAATTTTTAATTCCTTGGATAATTTTTCGACAAGCGAATCATAAAATACCTGTTCAGCCAAAACTAATGTTCTTCGCGTTTGAATTGCCGGCGGCTCAGATACAGGTAATGAAAACGCGGGTTTGCTTGGAACTGCTTCACTACCCAGTTTTGTTTGAGTTAACCCCGGCTCCACTGCTACTACTCTGGCAGACTTAGGCACTATAGTAGTCTGCTGATCAACGCGTTCAGCAATACTAGGCTGCGTTAATTTTGACGTTGCGGTGAGCCAGCTTACTGTAGATCCAGCAGACGATTTTACTTGCATTAATTCTTCAGATTTTGCGGATGTGGCTGTAGGCGGTTTTGCTGGCAGAGTACGGTGGTGCTCCGCCGGTTGCTGCATAGACAAACCAGGTATAAAGTTCGGCTTGATTTCAGGTTCGCTTGGAGCTGGCGTTTCTATATTTACAAGCTGTGACAGCGCGGCTGTTGCTTCTGTTCTAATTACCGTCGTTCCCGTTCCGCGTTTTGCAGCAACAGGATGCTCTGGTTTTACTTTTGCGCTGACGGCGGCAGGCAATTCTTCAGGCGGTTGCGCTTGCGCTAATGGCGATATTTGCTGCATTTTTACTATTCCTGTTATTCCGGCATCTTCTAACGTTATGCGTTGTTTAACAACAGGCTGCCCTAATTTTACTTCTGTGGGGACGGCAGGGGTTGTTGTTTCAGCAAGCGATTCTATTATTAAAGCCAGTTTTTGTGTTTTTTGCGGCGTTGATGCTTTGGTAGCTTGCGGATTCTCAAATATCTTGGTTTCGCCTGGGGTAGCTTTAGCTGAATATTCGGGTTTTACTAAAGTCGCTGTTTTTGGCGCAGATGGAACAGGTAATAAAGATGACGGCGCTGAACCTGCGGTTGCGGTTGTTTCAGGCGCAAGCGGTGGCGCCGTTTGTCGTCCGGACACAGGCATATTATTGCCTCTTTTTGTTTTTGTAATCAGGATGTCAATTTCGCTGGTTTTTAAATTCCATATCAATTTAACGCTGTCAAGGCCTTCTAAACCGCCTATTGCATTAATATCGCCGGCGCTTAACAATTCACCCGCATGGTTCTTGTCAAAAGAGATAATCGCAAGCAACCCTTTCTCGCCTGCTATAAATTTAACTGTGGATGAATCGGGCAATGATTTCAGGCTGGGTTTAAATTTATATCCATCCGGAATAAGCGTTATAACTTCGTTTAATTTTAATGGCATGGTAAGCTCGACAGGCGCCCAACCCTTGCCTGGAATTAAAACTGCTTTTATTTTTTCTTCTCCTGCGGATATTCCAACTTGTGGTTCGGATAACTTATCAGGCGAAACATACGCAAAAACCTGCAGGCTTGAATCCGCGTCAGATGAAATTTTTATTCCAGTATAATCAACGTCATCGCCTTTAGCAAGGCTCGGCAACCAGTTTTCAACTGCTTTTCTATCTTCTGGCGTACTCAAATTAAAAATAAGCCCGTCATCAGCCACCTTTGCATCAGCGCCGATTTTAAATGGAGCAAACAACCCCTTAACGCGTTCATTGCTGTTAATTAAATTCTCAAGCGCTGTCTGTTGAGAAGAAGATAAACTGGAAGGAACTAATATTTTAACATTTTTTGTTGCCAAATTAAATTCAATCGTTAATATACTAAGCCCTGCGGCCTTAAGCGCCTCTGCCTCGCTGCCTTCAGTTAAATCATTGCCAAGGAGCCCCACATAAATTAAAATCGGGCTGTCCGGCTTAAAAAGTACTATCGCGCCTTCGGCGCCTAAATTCTCTATGCCTGCTTTATTTAACGCGGTTTTTATCGCCTCGGTTCCCTGCTTATTTAAATCATCGGCAGTAACATTGACGATACGAACGCGGCCATCAATGTTGGTAATTTTCCTGCCATCCTGAAAAACAGGAAACACGCCGGTGGAAATATATACGTTATATTGCTCTTGCGTTATTACAACGGTTAATTTAGTATCTAACAGCCCTTTGTCGTTGTCTTCAAAAACTACAGCAGTTAATACCCCGCTTATCATCACAACCCGCGCAACTATATTTTTACCGCCTGCTTCTATCTTGCCCCAGCCTGTCTCAAAGACGCCGCCTCCTATTATGCCCAACGGCAAAATTGCCTCTTGGCTGGCGCCCGCGATAAACGGATTTTTTAATTCTAATCTTAACTTGATATTTCCAAGGCTGGCGATTAATCCTTTTTGCAAATCAACGCTTATCATTTCATTAGGCCTGCCAATAAAGCTATCTATAGTTATGGGCACTATGCCAGGCTCCAATCCATTGTTAATTCTATCTAATAACCCCCTGCCTTCTTTTGTTTCCAAGAATGTCTTCATATCAGATAAAGGCAATCTAAAATCAATAACATTTCCTTCATTGTCAATCCTCATTGATTTGCCGGTTTGGTAGATAAAATCTTTAACAGTCTCAAAATAAGTGGTTATAGACTTATTCGTATCTCTTTCATTAATTTCTCTCTTGAATTCAGCCCATCCAGGAATATTGCGTTTTTCTCTATCATCTGTTGTCATTGATTGTAAACCATTATTTATAGCTATGTAAATATTGGTCCACTTTGTTTCATATACTGAAACAATCTGCGAAGCCGCGCTTCGCAATGCATAACTCCATGTCTGGACAGGCGTGCGGCCGCCATTCTTATACTGCATATGCCTTTCTGCTGACATATTCAGATAAGTAATACCTGCGGCAAACCCGACCTTTATGGCAAGATATCCCAGTGTCAAAGGCCTGTGAAGTTTATTTTCCGGGTTTGCGCCGCCAGATTGCATATTAAACATATTGCCTAACATAGAGCTTAATTGATTCATCGCTACAGCTGTTAGAACCGTAGCGGCTACTTTTGCGCCAAAACTTTTTTTACCGCCAAACCTGTCAAGCAGCTGCTTCATTACAAAATTCTCAACATAACTTGATATAACATAGTTTGCCATTGACTTTACAAACCCTATGCCGCTGCCGCCTATCTCTGCGTTTATGCGGGTAAATCTTTCACTTGGAGACTCCACATATTTATCTAAATTTGTCCCTTTTATTAATCCTTGCATTGCCATTGATATCACAACCTCAATTAGCAATGCCTTCCAGTCAAATGAGCCGGTTAAATAATAACTATAGGTTTGATTAATAATGGCGCTTGTCATAGCTGCGATAGCTGTTGCTACAGCTACACCTGCGCTTGCTTGATAGGCCGCATACGCAGCGCCGCCTGCCACCAAGCCGCCGAATTGAATAACCGGCCCCGCATCCTCTAAAAACTCAATCCATCCTGCTTTCTCTACATTATAATATTCCCTGCCCCAACTATTATAAGCATACTCTATATACTTAATGCCTCTCTCGGTTGTGGTGTATCTAACAGAGTCCTTATAGCTGCCGCTGCTCCCATAAATTATGTTATGCGTGCCAATATTCTGAATGGCATAATTATCATCATCAGGGCTAACTGTTTCTTCCCGATACGATGAAGCGACGTCTGACTGGCTGTTTGGCTTCCCATTAAAATTGTAGTTATAATTATCTGTAAATCTAATTGACCATCTGCCGCCAGAATCCAAGCTATACGTAAAGCTATATATCATTCTCCCATAGCTGTCATATTGCAAAGTTGCTGGTTTAGTGTAAGTATAAGTATAATTATCATCGCCTGTTAAATGAGTGTGCGGATGGTCAACAGTATATGTAACTTCAGGCCATGCGCCCCATGTCCCATCATAGAATTTACCTCCGCCTAAAGCAGACTCATATCCATTACTGCTTATATTTAAACCTGGTGTTGGTATGCCATCTGTAGACGCCAAATATTCATTATGGCCTTTTTCATGATAATAAATCACCTGGCCTAAATCATTATATGTTATATGGTCCCTACGGCTGTCAGATTCATAATATAAATTATGCCCGGCAGTGTCTGATGCGCTTTTACGATTGAAGGTTTTGTTAGTCTTTGTCTGAACTTCCTGCTCGCGCCCCCAGAAATCATACCCGCTGTAATCATTCTTATTAGATAATGTGGCTGCAAGAGTTATGTTAGCGGATGTATGATATGTCTTGATAGTCTCGGTATAGTTTGAAAAAATATAGGAAGCGCCGTCAATCACGCTTGATGCATTTTTGGCTGAATCATAGGTAATAGTATCAAGATTAAACAGGGTTTGGCCGAGGTTGTTATATATTGTGTTTTCTCTATTTGTGCGCACCTCATGAAGATAATTATCAGGGCCTATTTCTTTTCTTATGTCTACAAAGCTATTGCTCAAACCAACAGCGTCATATTGTATATTACTGCGTTTAAGGGACGCGCTGATAACGCTGTTGGGATTTTGTATGGTTTCTTCATATCCGCTGACAAAACCTGTGTCAGAATAATAATTTGTATTCTGCCTGATGTTGATAGCAATAGTGTTAAGGTCTGAAACAGGTTTAAAATTAACTTCTTTGAAACTGCTCTCAACAACTGTCTCGGTATAGCTACTTATCTGCCCGTTAAAATTATAAACTATGCCTGAAACATTTCTCCACGATGTTTCCAAAGCGGGCTTGGCGTTATCATCTCTGGTTAGCTCAACAAAATTATTAACTAATCCCGTATCGTTATAGCTGGTATTATACCTTGTTATTGTCCTGCCGTGACCCAGCAAAACTTTGCCTATTATCGGATAATCCGCGTTGTATTCCTTGACCTCGCTCTCTTGTTCGCGCGCCCTTCCGTAGGTATCATATTTGGTGTAGGAAACTTTTGTCCACACAACCAAATTCGGGCTCGGGTTTAACGAGGCGTGATTCATATCAGCGTCTACTGTTTCAGTATAAGTATTTATTCTATTGGTCTGATCATATGTAATTTCTGTGCGTATTGTATTTCGGTAAATATGGTATTTTTCAGTATGCGCTTTATTTTTCTCTTCTGTAACATCGTCATACGAGATCACCCGCCCCTGCAAGTCATACTCAATCAATGACATATTCACGATGTTAACCATATCCGAAGCCGCTGTGCTGGTTATTGTATCTGTATAAGCGCTTAATCTGTTAATATCGTTGTTGTAGACTACGCTTGAACTATCGCGCACAGTTGTTATCGTTGGCGCTAAATTAACCATCTCTTGGCCCAGTATAAACTTTGTTGATTCTTTAGCCGTTATCAAGATGTTACTCAAGATGTTACTAAAGATTATAGACGGCCTGCCCCATATTGTTTTTTCTTCTCTGTAACCAGTCCTTCGGCCCCTGTTATCATAACTTATACCGCTTGTAATCGTTTCCTGCAGTCTGTCGCCGGACATAGCAGAGGTCCACAGGTATTCAACAGAATCGCTCAATAAGCCATAATCGTTATATCGCATATCGGTTTGAATCGCTTTTGTGGTATTATTCAGTCTCTGCGCATTCTCCAAATAAACCTGCTGGCTGAAACTAAAGCCCGGCTCATCAAATGCTAAATATTTATAATCAGTTACCGCCAGCGTGCCGTCTTTGTTTAAAACCTGTTCATTATTTACAACGATATTTTCTTTCATCAGGCCGTTATCGTAATATAGGATATTCGTAACTTTTTGAGTGCTTACATAGTCAAATTTCACACCTGTCTTATCGCGATATCGTTCTGTAACCGTGTCTATTTCAATATTTACATAATTGCCGCCGGTATCCTTGCTTACCGCCTTGTCTTCATACGACCACGGCCTGCCTAAAGCGTCATATTGCGTATCCAGGCGCTGGCTATACTTGCTAAAATTGAGAATGTCGTTATTTTTTTCGTTTGCGCCGTAATGCTCTATGCGGCCTTCATAGAATGTCTTTATCCTGTTATAGGAGTCGTATACTATGCTTGAACGCGTTATTTCAATAATTGCTTTCGTCTGCGCCTGCTGGCCATTTGAATTAAGCGGTGTTTCTATAGAATTAAATTCGGAGACTCTGCCGTAATCATCGCGCTGGAGATTTGTCGTTGTTATCTTTACCGCTGTAAACAATAGATCATCTCCGCCGGATTGTATGGCATTGCCGTTTGCGTCTATCGCGCCTTCTTTCCTTTCTATAACTACTTTTTCCTCAAATCCTTTATCATCGTATTGCTCTATCCTTGTATGGACGAGCGACGTAAATTTATTTTCTGTAACGGCTTTCTGATAACCGTCTATTTGTTCGGGGCGCGTTATCCTGTCGGTGTATTCCTTAAACCGGCCATCCTTATAATAGGCGCTGGTTCTTTGCGTTACTGTGTAAGTATTTGTTGAAATTTGTATAACATCATCATTGATACCGTCTAAATTAGTATCTACCTGCATTTGGGCATTACCTTGCTGGCGTTCTGTTTTTATCAACGCGGTATTTTGGCCCAGATTATTATAGCCTGTTACGCCGTCAATTGTGGTTACGGCAGTAGTCAATAATTGCGGGGCGGCGTTGGTTCTTATTTCCTGGCTGCTATATAATACCTGCCCATATTCATTATATCCGTTAACAAAAATATCCCTGTCATTGCTATCCGTTGAAATCTGCCCTATGGTATTATGTATCCAAGTAGTCAGGTTAAGTTCTTCTTTATCATTGCTCTGTTCTATACGCGCCTCATTATAATCTACTACCCTTGCATATTGATCATACGCCGGCGCAACCGTGCCATCAGTTGTTGTATCATTTGTATCTCCGAAATAAACAGTCGTGGTAAGGCCAGGGGTTGCTCCCGATACGACAACATCTTTATAGTAACTCAAATTCAACAACGAATCGTATGCGATATTCGTCCTTGTTACGGTTGTGCTGTAACCGGGCGATGTTGAGTCGGTTGTTTTTTCTGTATAACCCTTCATCATAGCGGAGCCGTCTGAATAATAATACTCAATGCCTGACCTTTCTACGGTTGTCTTTTTGGAAAGGTCGTTTGTATCGCCGTCATTATTTAAGTCGGTTGCAAGGTCAATATCATCTTCTTCCCTGTATTGGGTATATGAAGCAAGGCTGCCGAAATTATCACGCGTTGGCGTAACTTTGGCCTTGCCGTCATAACCAAAATATGTCGTTATTTGAAGCGCGGTTGGGCCGGTAAGATATTTAGTAACGTCTTTATAATAATAATATGCCTCTCTGCCGGAATTATCATATTCTATGCCTGATTTTTCTGAAGCCGTCTTAGGCGAATCGGGTTTTGTAAGCGTTTCCTTACTATGTTTAACCTGTCCCGTAGAATCATAGTATTCCAACTCAACTTCGGAAACTGTGCTTGAATTTTCGTTTATATCCGCCTGTAAAGAAAGGCGAAGCCATTCTGTACACGCGGCAGAAAGATTGCCGGCTGCGATATCTTTTGCCGCCAATAAGCCTTTTAACTCATCGGTGAAAATGGCGTCTCTTATGATTACAGCATCTGCCAATTCTTTCTGTTTTATGGGAATTATCGCCGCAAAGTCATTTTTATTCTCTAAAGCCGCTTCCAGCAGGCCCTTTGCGCCGCCTTCGCCATCCTCGCCTTCTAACGCTATCCGCGCTGTTTCAACGGCGCCTGTAAGGAGCTTTAGCGCGTTTTCTGCGTCACTTACAATTTCGTCTATGCCTCCTATACCGTCTTTTTCACGGTCTTCGCCATACAAGGTTACCTCCAACTCAACTATTCTTGATTCACATTCAGCGACTTCATCCTGCCATAATTTAAGGTTTCTTTTTCCCGCATCATATTCTCCGTAGGCAGTATCTTTATTTAACTGCGCGGTTATGAAAGCGCCCAGCGTTCCGGCATTACCGTTACTTCCGTATAGTCTTTCCGCGGCAGTGACATAATTCGCCGCTGCCAAGGTTTTATCGCTTGCAAGCCTGACTATTTCCATACCACTCTTCCAATCAGCCGAGCTTACAGCGGCATTGTTTGCATGCCTGATTAACGCAAGTAAGGCATTTTGTAAATCTGTGGTCTTACTCCTCAATAACTCAAATTGCGCGTTTTTACTGCTCTCCGCTGTTTTCATCTCGCCGTATTTTCCGCTTATGCCGTTACTGCCAAAGGCAACGGTATACGCGGCGTTTTTCGCAGCCAGCTTCGTATCCATGTCAGCCCTTAGAACATTTACATTAGCCTGCCTCGCCTGCTTTTCGGTTTCTGCGGCGGCAATAGTGGCTTTGCCCCACACGCCGGCGGCCTTTGCTTCTTGAGCTGTCACATTGCCCCACTTTTGCAAGACGCCGGTTTTACCTATAGGATCATTCCATAGGTTAAGCAAAGCTGTATTTAATGTATCCATTGCCGTTTTTGTTTTCACTATGCCATTATCGCCGCTATACGCGGTATTCATTGTGCCAAACGCAGTGCCTAGATTTCTGTCAGCGGTTGTAAGATTTACTCTGGTAGCGGCAACTGTGCCTTCTAACCCGCCTACACCGTCACCTTCAACCATATCTGCGCCAAAAAGCTCTTTCTTTAATCCTGTAATTACGGAACTTACGTAGTTCTCGGCTGCTAATACCCCCGCATCAATATAAGCCCAGTAGGTATATCCGTTTATATTATTTAATGCCGAATATATCTTAAAGTCTGCCCCGCTATTTACGCTGACGGAATTTCCGAAAATATCTATGTATGTTTTGTTAACCTTAAATTTTCCTGTACTGTAATCCACTACACCTGCGCTGCTTTCATGTTGAACGACATCTTTTACTACAGTATTTAATATATGGTAATCTCCGTTCAGCTGGCTATGCTGAATCAAGAATATATTCCCGTTTACCTCCAGCGCAGTAACATTCATCCTATCATTCAAGCCTGACCATACTGCGCCATTAGCGGCAATATTATTGCTCTGAAAACTATACTTATCTGCAGTAACTGCGTATCTCGGTGAAGAAATCATATACCATGCGTTATCAGCCACATCATAACCAAAGAAATCTTTAATTGCTGCCCCGGAGAACTGAGCAATCTTATAGCTATAATACGAACTCCCTGAATCCCTAACATTCTTTATTTTATTATTTGCCAAGGCAGCATTCAAATCAGCTGTTTTTATTACATGGTATCCAGTTTGCTGGCCATTTTCCCATCTCGCTATAAGTATCCATGTGCCATCCCATATTTGTTGCGCTGACGATTTGTATATGTTCTCAAAATATGCATCCCTATAAACCCATGCGCTCTTAATTTTATTTAAATAACTTATTATGCTTGCGGTGCTTGCGCTTTTTATTAAATAATTCTGATTTGCATTATAAAACGCGCTAACTGCGTCAATCTTTGCCTGCCTTGCGTCAAAGAAAGCCTTTACCTTATCAAGATACTGCCTGACAACTCCTCCTGCGGGAAGATTACTGTAATAAGCGTTAGCTTTATTATAAGCTGTCTTAGCTTTTACATAATTACTATCTGCGGCAGTTATATCTTTGGCGGCTTCGGCTTTAGCGGCTTCGCTTAAATAATAATCTATAGATGTAGTAATGCCGGTAAGGTATATATCTAAATCTGTTTTTTGAGCAGAAGTAAGGGTTGCGCCATAGTATGCCGCAACGCCATCATCATATCTTTTTCTAAGCGCAATGTATTCGCCGGCCTTATCAAGATATTCCTTCACCTTGCTATTTTTAACCTGGCCGCCTTCTGTATAAGTAAGCTTAGTGTAATATGAAGCCTTCTTAATAGTATCCGTATAAAAAGTGCCGGCGTCGCTGTATCGGCCGTTTGTTAAATGCCCTTGTAGGGTTTCAACATCTCTTTTTACAGAAGCGGCAATAGCCGGATCGCCGCAGTATTCTTTAAGGTATTGATTATAAATTTGCTTCTCCGCATTAAAACTGATTAAAGCTGAGTCGTAGCTTCCTTTTGCGGCTTGCCAGTTTCCATCAGCTGTTATATATCTGCTATTTGCAGCCAAAAATTCAATAGTTTTGAGAAGCCACACTTTTATAGCGCTGTCCTTAGTTGCGCCGTTTGCGTCAACATAAACAAGCCTGTTGATATACGTATTTTTAATACTGTCGGCTTTGGTTGACGCGTCGGACCATGATTTAGCGGTGATTAAAGCCGCTATTTCGCCAATCAGCCCGTTTACAGTAACAACCTCATTATCGGTTATTGAACCGCTGAATTTCTTCTTTTCACTATCCCAAGCCGCATTGTTTGCCTGCCAGGCTGTGGCTGCTTCCTTAACAGCGGTGTCAGCCGCGCCGTTAATCAAATCATTCAATGCAGTCAGCGCGGCGCTTGACTCAATAAGATTCTCTACAATTAATTTAAACCCATTTCCGTCCAATAACCCGCCTAAAGTATTGGATAAATTCACCACATCATCCAGATATTTATCTAATGCGCTATCTTGGATAATCCTATTTCTGTAAGTAGATAGTATGTTAAGGCAAGTATTCTTTGCGTCAATGTAATTGCCATTAGCTAAATCACCTGCTATGCCGCTAATCTTCTCCTCTATATCATCAATAATAGCAATTATGCTGTCAGGGTTGTCACCTTCGTTAACTACTATTCCGTATGCTGCTGCTCTTGTATTAAAATCCTCATTAGCTTCATCCAGCATGGGTATTAAAGCGTCCCTTTGCTCAACAGCGCTGTTGAGCGCGCCTGCGGCATTAGCTAATTCATTTTGAGCCGGAATATACACATTTGAATAAAACTCGTCATATTCTTTGTTTTTTTCCGTGTAAAGATCTAAAGCGGCTTGATACCTTCCGAAGGCATTATTAACTTCAATTCCCGCCTCTCCCCATTGCAATTTTGCGTCAAGATAATCCTTTTCAGCAATATCTACGTTTCTTTCGGCCTGCTCTACAGCGTCTTGCGCCCTCTTAAAATCGCCGGTAAGCATAGCGTCAAAGTCTGATTGCGCCTCGGCCATTCTTCCTCTGGCCAGCGCTAAATATTCCTCCGCGTTAATAAGAGCCTGCGCCGCCGCTTCATCTTGTAATTTTGTTGTTACATCTTTATATGTGCTGACCCTTCCATTATCGTCATAATTAGTGTATTCTCTGTTAATATGAATTAGGGAAATGGACGTTGATACAACATTGCCGTTGTCATCAACACTGTCTACCGCCTTCTGCCTGATAATTTGCGAATAAGAATTAGTGCGGCCTGAATTATCATATATAATACCGGCCCTCTCTGTATTTGATAACCAATTCCCGTCTGATATGCTGATTCTATCGTGAACGTATTCTGTTTGGGATTCTATCTGGCCGGTTGAATCATAAAAATCATTTATAACGACAAACCGGTATGTGACGGACATTGCCGTTAGAGTGGTTCCTTCAAAGATTTCAATCTTATCTTTATATTCTACCTGCAGGTTCTGCGGATTGTAAATTGTTTCAAGGCGTGTTACCTTTGTATTATAAGGAACATCGCCTGATTCTGTATGCGTATATTGCGTTGTTAAATCGCTGAATGTGGTTACCCTGCCTAATTTGTCATATTCTATATCAACCTTTACGGTTTTTGTCTGCCAGTTTAAAGATGAAATATTTGCTTGGTTATGCGAGTATTCTATCTGTCTTTGAACCTGGCCTGTCGCGTCATCATATTCATCAATAATAACCAACCTGTAATTTACAGAAGCTGCATTTGCGCTTGTGCCGTCAAAAACTTCTATTTTATCCTTATATTCTTTAATGCGGCCGTAATGATCATATTCGCTGGATAAACGCGTTACCTTAGTATTAAATGATATATCTCCGATTTTTGAATGAGATTTTTGAGTTATTTTATCGTTATAAAAAATTATCCTGTTTAAATCGTCATATACTATGCCAGATCTTACAGTTATAACAACGCCTTGCCCTGTTCTATTAACGGTTTCTGTATAGCCAAATATCTGGCCGGTGGTGTCTTTGTCGGTAGTTTTGAACGGGTCATCGTAGTTTATGTCAAAGCGGTGGATAAGGCTGTCTACGCCGTCAGATGCGAGGTTGCCGCCTGTCTCGCGGCGTGTTTCGTAGTATTCAGTAAGCCTTCCGTACTCATCGTATACAGGTTTAGGGCTGGTTGGCCATCCGCCTACGTTAAGATCTTTAAGGCCAAAATGTATAGTAGTTGTAAGCTCTGTAGCGCCTTCAAGATTTGTAATAACGTCTTGATATTTTATAAGCTGGCCTAATGTGTTATAACCAGTGGTATTGGCTCTTCTTATTGTTTGTGTCTTTGCCTGGCCGCCGCGGTCGGTTGTTTCGGTGTAGCCGGTCATCTGGCCTGTTGCGTCGTTATAAGTGATGCCTGA
>PEUD01000012.1 GCA_002780805.1 Candidatus Omnitrophica bacterium CG02_land_8_20_14_3_00__42_8
AGCCGTAACCCCTTTTTATAAATGGGCGTTAAATCTTAGGTAGCCTTTTCCGCTTTTATTATTTCCAATCAAAAGTTTTGCAGTCCCCGTTAGATAAGCTTTGGCGCGGAGCTTCCTTCGGCTTGGTTCGGCTGCGCTCACCGCAAGCCGCTCGGGACAGGCCGCTCCGCTGCTCCAGTATTGCTTATAGAGCTGAACTATTACGATCAAATTAGATTTTCAAGTAATAATAGCGAAAGAGCAGGAAACCGCCTTTGAGATGTGTCTTATATATTAGGAATGAAAAATTTGGAGGGGTAATTGGATGAAGGCTCAAATGAAATCGTTACAAAATTTCTTTCTTCACATATCCATATTTTTATGCTATATTGTACACATATGGCAGACGATAAGATATATAATATAGAGGAAAAGATAAAAAATCTTGAAGAGTGGAATAGTGAACACGCGAGAATCAAGCCTGTTCTGCAAATAGCCGTTGATTATCACAATAAAGCCAGGCGCGAGAAATATTGGAAGAACTTTGAAAAGGCATCAGAGTTTTACATACATGCCATTGAAAACTACAGAAGCGCTTTAAAGCTGAATCCAAGGTATTATCTTCAGGATATAGTTGAAAGAGTGGATTCTGTCATAGAGGAGCATGTAAATAATATGTTTAACCTTAAAATATGCGGCGACAGATTAAAGACAAAACAGGGCGTGAAGGATTTTATAGAATTTATGGAAGGCCTTAATCCCGAAGAAAAAAAATACGTAGATCAATATGAAATAGCGCTAAGTTATTTCAAGATAGCTGATATATATTTTGGGGACGGCGATTTTGACAAGGCATATGAATTTTTTAACAAGGCGGCGGATATGGGCTGTAACCGGCCTTTTTTAAACAGAGATACGTATCTCAAGATAGGTGAGATACTTTTTAATAAGAAAAGATACAAAGAAGCCCTTGTAAGTTTTGTTTCCGCGCTTTCTTTTGACAGGGGCAGCGCGGATGCGGCCTGTTATCTTGACAAATGTTTAAAGGAATTGAAAATATTCGAACACAGGTTCAAATTTTTATCCGCGACGCCTAATGAGGCAAAAAAACTGATAATGGAGGTCTTATGACTGATAATTTTTTAAAGGAAAGAAGGAAATATCCCAGGATTGAGTTAAACCTGGATGCCAAATATAAGGTGCTTGATTATGAGCAGGCATTCCAATTTACGAAGACGCAGAACATATCTGCGGAAGGCGTGTGTTTTAAGTCTTGTGATTTTTTGAAGCCCGGGATTTTCGTCCAGTTGGACGTAGACCTTAAAGATAATAACCCTCCGGTATCCATGGTCGCTGAAATAAGATGGGCAGAGGATACTAAACCAGATGGGGACAAAAAATACATCAACGGCGTTAAGATTATAAGCATGCCCGCAAAAGACGAAGTCAGATTTTTGAAATATTACTGCGCTAAAATGGTTGAAAAGTTATCGGCTTATCTTAAATGAGGACATGACCCTTCGACGCAGGCCACGGCTTAAGGGTTAGTAATTCGCAAACGAAAGGGAGGTTAGCATGGTAATGCGTTTTGTTATTGTTTTCATATTAATGACAGCTTTAACGGGCTGTCTTAAGAAAAATTCGGATGAAAGTTTATCCATGGAGCCGGCTGTTACCGAGGAAGCTCCCGGCGCAATTATGGAAAATATCAGTCAGGATGAAGAAATGCAGGCTGAGCCTGGCCAGAAGAAGATAGTTTCCGTAGAACCTGCGGCTGGTCAAGAGTCAGAGGTGGAAAAACCAAGCATGCAGGACATACAGCAGGCTTTAAAAAACGCCAATCTTTATGAAGGCAGGATAGATGGCATCTCAGGGCCTAAGACCAGAAAGGCCATAGAAGATTTTCAATCTCGAAAAGGTTTAAAAGCAGACGGTAAGGTTGGGCCTAAAACCTGGCAAAAATTAAAAGAGTATCTGAATAAAAAGGCAAAGCAATAGATCTTTTGGTTTCTTTCCTGGCCGCAAAATGAATCCAATTAATAAGAGATATGATATAATTTATGAAGATACTTATATTATCATAGTCAATAAAGCTTCCGGGCTGCTTGTCGTCCCCACTCCCAAAAAAGAGACAAATACCCTGACAGGGCTTTTAAATAAGGAACTGGACAGCCGCGGCGTGGAGGTAAATGCCTATCCATGCCACAGGATTGACAGAGAAACCTCAGGCCTTATTATCTACGCCAAGGGTAAGAGTATCAGGGAGATCATGATGAGCCGGTTTAAAAGGCATCTCGTGAAAAAGACATACATCGCGTTTGTGCATGGAGTTGTGCGAAAAAATTCAGACATCCTGAAAGGCAATGTATATAATCAAAAGAAAAGAAAAACAGAGTTAATGATTACGAAATACAAGGTCCTTGAGAGAAGAAAGGGCTTCACGATAGTAGAAGTGGAACCTGTTACGGGCAGGACCAATCAAATCAGGCTGCATTTCAAAGAACTTGGCCATCCTCTCGTAGGAGAAAGTGTGTATGCCTTCAGGAAAGATTTTGAATTAAGGTTTAAAAGAACGGCTCTTCACGCGAAGGCAATAGAGTTTAAACATCCCATTACAGGGGAGAGAATGAATTTTAGTTTGCCGATAGCCGATGATATGGTAAACTTTCTTGAGAGGAAGTAGGGGGCGGTTTCAAACCGTCCCCTGCATTACAAAATGGAAATCATATTTGAATTGACATTGCTTGTAATTTTATTATTAATAGGCGCTTTGACTGCCGCGTCTGAGACGTCTATTGTTGCCGCAAGTATTATAAAATTAAGGCGGCTTGCGGCTGACGGGTCCAAGACAGCCAGGATGATACTTAAAATACTTGAGGCCCCGGAAAAGTTTTTTGGGACAATAGTTGTAGCCAATAATATAGTAAACTCATTTATAGCCGCTCTTGTTACAGCCGTAATAATTTCTTTAATCGGGGAAAATTCCAAAAGTATACTTATCGCGGCTTTAATATCGGCGTTTTTTATAATAGTTTTTGAAGTGGCGGCGAAGACGCTTTCAGCCGGAAACCCCGTAAGGATATCGCTGGCTCTTGTGAGGATGGTAAGGGTTTTAATATTCATATTTTCTCCGGCTGTCAGGGCCCTTTCCGTAATAACTAATTTCATAGTAAATCTCATGGGCGGCAGGACAAAAGGCAAGCCGTCTCTTATGGTAGAGGATGAGATAAAAGCGCTTATAAGGATAGGCGAGGAGGAAAGTCCCCGTTATAAAGATAAATACAGGATGCTTTCAAAGGTTTTTGAATTCGGCGATACCATTGTGAAAACAGTAATGGTCCCGAAAGATAAGATGATGCGCATTGACATAAATGCGGGTATCGAAGACATACTTGATAATGTCTTGGAGTCAGGCTATTCCAGGCTTCCCGTATATAAAGACAGGCCGGACAATATAATAGGTGTCATAAACATGAAGGATTTATTGGGCTTGTCTATAAACAGAGATCTTGTAATATTGCAGGATATAATATATCCGCCGGTTTTTATTCCTGAATCCAAAAATGTGGCAGAACTATTGAAAGAGTTTCAGAAAGGCCATACGCATCTCGCTATTGTGGTTGATTCGCGCGGTAAGGTTCAGGGGCTTGTTACCCTGGAGGATTTGCTTGAGGAGATAGTAGGCGAGATACAGGACGAGTACGATATCCGCAATGCATAAATTTAATACTATAGTTATAGGCGGAGGGGCCAGCGGAATAATAGCGGCTATAAATGCTAAACGCATAGGTAAGGATGTTGTTATTTGCGAAAAAATGCCCCGGCTTGGGAAGAAAATACTTGTTTCAGGTGCAGGGAGATGCAATATTTCTAACCGGGATTTAAGCGCTTCTCATTACAATCCTGAAGCAAGAGAACTTGTAAAAAGCGTATTTTCCAGATTTGGCGGAGACGATATAAAAAAGTTTTTTAGTAAGCTTGGTTTAAAGTTATGTTCGGAGGCCGGCAGGCTTTTCCCTGTCACGAACCAGGCGTCCAGCGTTTTAAAAGTTTTAGAAGAAGAACTCAGGAATTTAAAGATACCCATAGAATTTGATTTTGAGGTAAATAATATCGCGGGCCTGGCCAGGGGGTTTAAAGTAGAATCCAAAAACGGCAAATCTGTATCAGGCGATTACGTTATAATAACCGGGGGCGGGAAGACTTATCCGAGCCTTGGCTCTGACGGGAGCTGTTATGTTTTAGCCGGCTCGTTCGGCCATAAAATCATAGAACCTGTTCCAAGCGCTGTCCCGCTTTTAGTAAAGGACAGATTCTGCCACCTGCTTCAGGGCCAAAAAATACAATGTATCGCTAAAAGCGTAATAGACGGCAGAATAAAAAAAGAAATAAAGGGAGAATTGCTTTTCACGAAATATGGATTATCAGGCACTGCCGTATTGGATATAAGCGAAGACATTTCAATAGCGATTAATAGGCTTGGGAAGAAAGACGTGGCTGTTTCGATAGATATGGTGCCTTTTATTGACGGCCCTGAGCTTGAAGAAGAAATTAAAAATAGGCTCCAAAAAAAAGGTTTCGCGAGAGAAGATTTGATGATAGGCATATTACCTAATAAGTTCAGCCTTGTTTTCAGGGATTTATTTAAAGGCGCGAGTGTTAAAAAAATAGCGGAGATTTTAAGAGACAAGAGATTTAGTATAATAGGGACAAGAGGCTGGAACGAAGCAGAGTTTACCACAGGCGGGATAGATACCGGGGAGGTCAAGGAAAATACTCTCGAATCAAAATTAAAAAAAGGAGTTTATTTCGCGGGCGAGATTATGAATGTCAATGGCGAACGAGGCGGCTACAATCTTGCCTGGGCATGGGCATCAGGCTTTGTAGCCGGATTAACAGAGTAGGGGACGGCCGCAACCGTCCCCTACAAGATACGTGGAGGAAATATGCCGTACGATACAAGTCTTGATAAAGAAGTATTTGCCAAGTCCAGTGAAAATGATGACGGGAAAATCACAGTGAGCGTCCATTCCTACAATAACGGCCCCAAGAAATTGCAGATAGTGAGGGAAAATAAGGATCAGGAAGGCGGCCTTAGATTTGTCAAACTCGGGAGAATGACCAAAGACGAAATCCAGGCAATCCTGCCTCTGATCCAGGAAGCCCTGTCAAATATGTAACGCGGGCCCCCATATAATTTATGCACGCATTTCTCATTCCTTTTATAATACTTATGGGTTTAGCTGTTGGCTGGTCTATAGGCGCCAATGACGCCGCTAATTCCCTCGGCACGGCAGTCGGATCCAAAGTAGTGACCTTAAAGCAAGCTGTTATATTAATAACCATATTCGGGTTTTTAGGAGCGCTTCTTCAAGGAACTCATGTTGCGAAGACTATCGGTAAAGGCATCGTGCCTATGGGTTTACTTCCCCATGATACAGCGTTATACATAGCGCTGGTTGCCTGTTTCGCGGC
>PEUD01000089.1:0-4351 GCA_002780805.1 Candidatus Omnitrophica bacterium CG02_land_8_20_14_3_00__42_8
TAGCAGCTTCCATCTCGTGGTACTTCGCGTTCAATACATTATGAGGGATACCGCGCCTCTTTAAAATCGAGCTCAGCCGCTCTGATTTTTCTATCGAGATAGTGCCGACCAGGACAGGCCTGCTTTTTTTATATAATTCCTCTATTTCGTTACATACCGCATTAAATTTTTCTTTTTCTGTTTTATAAATTATATCCGGATAGTTAACTCTTATTAAAGGCCTGTTAGTAGGTATTGAAACCGTGTCTAATTTATAGATATGGCTGAATTCCTGGGCCTCTGTCATTGCAGTGCCTGTCATGCCTGCCAGTTTTTTATACATCCTGAAATAATTCTGAAAAGTGATCGTGGCAAGGGTCTGGTTTTCCCTTTCTATCTTAAGGCCTTCTTTTGCCTCAATTGCCTGATGCAGGCCATCCGACCACCTTCTTCCTGGCATCAAGCGGCCCGTAAATTCATCCACTATTATAACCTCTCCGTCTTTAACAACGTAATCCACATCTTTCTGAAAAAGGATGCTGCGGGCCTTTAACGCCTGAATCATATGATGCCTGTATTCCATCGTTGATATATCGTGCATATTTTCTATGCCAAGCATCTCCGCGGCCTTTATTTCGCCTTCTTCCGTAAGATGCGCAGTATTTGCCTTTTCGTCTATTATGTAATCATAGCCTTTTGACAGGTCTATACCTTTATATTTCGCGTCTATCTCCTCTTTTTCCAGGATAACCCTGCCTTTAAGCCTCGGCACGATTTTGTCGCATATGTAATATTTATCCGTAGACTCGTCTGACGGGCCTGAAATGATAAGCGGGGTGCGCGCCTCATCTATAAGAATGCTGTCCACTTCATCCACGATCGCGTAATTTAATTCGCGTTGGACCATATCTTCTTTTCTGACAACCATGTTGTCTCTGAGATAATCAAAGCCGTACTCATTATTTGTTCCGTAAACGATATCGCTCCCATAAGCTATCTGTCTCAATTGAGGGTCCATGTCATGTTGTATAACCCCGACCGTAAGGCCCAGGAATTCATATATCGGCCCCATCCATTCCCTGTCTCTCCGCGCAAGGTAATCGTTTACAGTTATAATATGCACGCCTTTACCGCTCAAGGCATTCAGGTAAGCGGCTAGAGTCGCTACAAGCGTCTTTCCTTCGCCTGTCGCCATTTCGCTGATCTTGCCCTGATGGAGCACGATCCCGCCTATAAGCTGGACGTCAAAATGCCTCATATTTACAGTGCGCTTGCTGGTCTCGCGCACTACACTGAAGGCCTCAGGCAAAATATCATCCAGCGTCTCGCCAGCCGCAAGCCTCTCGCGGAACTGAGCTGTTTTTTCGCGAAGCTGGGCGTCAGAAAGTTTTTGAACCTCAGGCTCAAGAGAATTTATCTTCTCAACCAAAGGCCTCAGCCTTTTAATCTCCCTTTCATTCTGCGTCCCGATAATCTTACTCAATATCCAGCCAAACATCGGCTCTCCAGTCCTAATGTTACACTTTGACATTGTCAGAGTGTAACATTACGGGTTTTTAATATTCCATTTTAAGAATGCTTCCATGAATTCATCCAGTTCGCCACCCATGACCGCATTCACGTTCGATGTTTCATGATCAGTCCTGTGATCTTTTACCATAGAATACGGGTGCATGACATACGAGCGGATCTGGCTGCCCCATTCTATCTTCTGCTTTTTGGCGTACTCTTTTTCCAATTCTTTTTTCTTCTCTTCCATCTCCAGTTCGTAGAGCTTTGCCTTCAATACTTTCATAGCGGTAGTTTTATTTTTAAACTGAGACCTTTCCTTCTGGCATTGCGCAACAATGCCCGTAGGGATATGCGTAATCCTGACAGCTGTTTCTAACTTATTTACATTCTGGCCGCCCTTGCCTCCTGCCCTATATGTATCAATCCTTAGATCTGATTCATTTATATCTATTTTTATATCATCCGCGATTTCCGGTATAACATCTATAGACGCAAAAGACGTATGCCGCCTTTTATTCGAGTCAAAAGGAGAAATTCTTACCAGGCGATGCACGCCTTTTTCCGACTTTAGATAACCGTAAGCGTAAGGACCGGTTATTATAAGATCCGCGCTTTTAAGCCCTGCCTCTTCCCCCTGCAGCATGTCAACCATCTCAACCTTATACCCCTTTTTTTCAGCCCACATTGAATACATCCTTAAGAGCATGCTTGCCCAGTCGCATGCTTCAGTGCCGCCTGCGCCGGAATTGATGCTCAAGATAGCATTGTTCAAATCATTACCCCCGCCCAAAAGGCTCTTAAATTCCAAGGCATCGATATCTTCCCCCAGTTTCGTCAATAACTCCATCATCTCAGCCATAATCTCTTTATCCGGCTCCTTGGAAAGCAATTCTACTAAAGCGCCTGCTTCTCCAAATTCTCCTATGCATTTAAAATAGCCGCCGATACTTGTTTTAATAGACTTCAGTTTTTTAATGGCGCTCTGGGCTTCTTCTTGATTACTCCAGAATCCAGAACCAGCTATCTGCGCCTCAAGCTCTTTCAGCAAGGCTTCATTTTTATCTATATCCAGATAAACCCTGAGGTCCTTTAGTTTACACTCCAGTTCTTTAATTTTTTCCTGTATTTCTGGCAACATTTTGTGGCTTTCTCCGATGCTAATAATTTCTTTTTCAATCCCGACCCGAATGCGTATTTTCCGGGATAACCGCTTGAATTCACTACCCTGTGGCACGGAACTATTATGGGAAAAGGATTTTTATTAAGCGCGTTCCCTACTGCCTTTGAAGCATTGGGCGACCCAATCTTTTCAGCGACCCATTTGTAAGTCCTGGTCTCGCCGAAAGGTATCTTCTTCACCACAGTATATACCTTTTCTTCGAAACGTGTCAATTCTTTTGCCATCTGCCTGATATAACCAAACCAGCCGCCAGTAAGTTTACACTCTGACATTGTCAGAGTGTAAACTTACGGCGGAGAGTATGGTGATATTTTAACGCGAATCTATGGGCTTCGTCTCTTATACTCTGTATAAAATGCAGCATTTCCGAATCCCTGTTTATATCCAAAGGTTCGCAGGAACCAAGCGTATAAATCTTTTCTTCCTGCTTGGCTATGCCGATAACGGGGATATGGCTCAGATTTAATCCCAGAAGTTCTTCGTATGCCGCCCCTAAATGGCCTTTTCCTCCGTCTATTATAATAAGATCAGGAAAGGCTTTATTTTCTTCCTTTAATCTTTTATACCTCCTACGCACAATCTCCTTCATCATGGCATAATCATCAATGCCTTTCACATTCTTTATCCTGAATTTTCTGTAGTTCGACTTGTCAGGCAGGCCGTTATTAAAATAAACCATTGAACCTGCCGCTTCTTTGCCGGATATATTTGACACGTCGAATGCCTCTATTCTTAAAGGCAGCTCCGGGAGTTTCAGAATTTTCTTTAATTTCAAAGCGACGTTCCCCCACGAACTGTAATCGGCCGTCTTTCTGTCAGACACCTCCAGAAGAGCTGATAATCTATTCCGGATAACCGCCGCCTGTTCAAAATTTTTTTCATCGGCAGCCTCTTTCATCTTATCGGTCAATTCCCTGATCAATCTTGTTTTTTTGCCTTCCAGGAATAAAATCAGCTGTTTGACTATTTCGTTATACAATTTTTTATCTATTCTTTTCACGCACGGCCCAAGGCACTGCCCTATATGGTAAGCCAGACACGATTCACCCGGGATTTTCCTGCAGGTCCTCAAAGGAAATATATTCTTTAATATGCTTACGGCATTTCTTAAAAGCCTTGGTTTTGTATAAGGCCCAAAATATACGGAACCGTCGTCTGCTTTTTTCCTTGTTATGATAAGCCTTGGAAATTCCTCGTTCAGCGTAAGTTTAAGAAAAGGAAAACTTTTATCGTCTTTTAATTCAACATTATACTTCGGCTTCCTCTCCTTTATCAGGCTGGCTTCATATATAAGGGCCTCTTCTTCCGAACCTGTAATCACATAATCCAGGTCTTTTACTTTTTCCAACAGCGCTATATGCCTGGCGGTTTTCGGCCTTGATCCCTGAAAATAACCGGATACCCTTTTTGAAAGGTCTTTAGCCTTGCCTATATAAAGCGTTTCGCCTGAGGCGTCTTTCATTATATAAACGCCGGGAAGGCGCGGTATGTCTTTTAATTTCTCTTTAATGCCCACGACAGAAATTCCTTTGATTCTTTTACGCCAAAAATAAACGTGGCCGCGCCATAACTGACAATCGCTATGAATATCACGATAAAAAGATTCATGTCCATCTTAAACGCGCATATATAAATTACCAAGGCCATGGACAAGCCGGCCATTATTACTTTTAAAAATGA
>PEUD01000089.1:4709-5448 GCA_002780805.1 Candidatus Omnitrophica bacterium CG02_land_8_20_14_3_00__42_8
CCGACTGAAGCAGGGACAATAATAAAATTTATAACCCTCAAAGAAAAAGACAGGGTCTTTTTTAATTTATCAGAATCCGCTTCAAGCGCTTCCCTGGACATCGTGGGTAAAATTGCCTGCGCTATCGCAATCCCGAATATCGCCAGAGGAAACTGAAAAATCCTATTTGCGTAATAAAGTGCCGCGACTCCTCCTGATCCTACTATTCCGGAAAGAGAAGCCAGGATGGTGTTTATAAACAAATTTACCTGATACACGCATGACCCGAGCATGCGGGGCAGTAATAAAATCCCGATTTTATTTGCAGCGGGATGATTTAATTTTCTCGTAAACGAGAATTTGAACCCCTTTTTATATAATACAGGTATCTGTACTGCAAGCTGCAGAACACCGCCTATCAAAACACCGCTCGCAAGGCCCATCACGCTCTCGCCCCATATTATCGCGCATATTATTATAGCTATATTCAGGAGGCACGGCCCGAACGCGGGCATAGAAAAATGCTTCAGGGAATTCAATACGCCCATCATGTAAGCAGTCAGGCCTATGAGAAGTATGTAAGGAAACATCAGGCGCGTCAGCCTGACTGTTATCGCAAACTTTTCAGGATCATCCAGAAAACCAGGGGCTATGAGCCTCACGATCAAAGGCGAGGCCAAGACGCCCGCAATAGTTATGGCGGAAAGCGTTATAAGCAAAAGATTCAATATGACGTTTGCAAGCTCCCAAAATTCTTCTT
>PEUD01000005.1:0-5414 GCA_002780805.1 Candidatus Omnitrophica bacterium CG02_land_8_20_14_3_00__42_8
ATAAACAGATGAAATATGTCAGTAATTAAAAGTCCGCACCGAAGGTGCGCTAAGTTCGAACAAAGCGGTAGACACACCGCCATGTAAAATCAATTCTAACCTTGTATCTTACCTTTTTTATAGGCATTTAGGAAGGCGTCTGCGATGATGGGATTGAATTGCTTATTCTTTTCGCTCTCTATTAAGCGGGCCGCTTCTTCTTTGCTCAGGCTAGCGTGGCGGTATGGCCTCGATGTGGTCATTGCGTCGAATGTGTCAGCTACTGCGATTATCTGGGCAATGAGGGGAATTTTTTCTCCTTTCAGCCCTTCAGGATAACCTGAGCCATCATGATGCTCATGATGGTATTTTATGCCAAGTATTGGCACATGAAATTCATCAATCATGCTTAATATATTGGCCCCTATGAGCGGGTGCTTCTTCATTTCCTTGAGTTCTTCCTGATTCAAAAGGCCGTTTTTATTCAGGATCCTCTCCGGTATCCCGATTTTTCCTATATCATGCAATAGAGAGGAGATGCGTAGGTTCTCTAATAGATTTTTCTCGTTTTTAGGAATTCTCCCGATTACTTTAAGTTCATTCGCAACAACTAAAGAATAATTGGCAACCCGTTCAGTGTGTCCCTGCGTATATGGATCCTTTGCTTCTATGGCAGAACTTAGGGCAAGGGCAGTTTGCAGGAATAACCTGGTATTCTTCTGCAATTGTTCATTCAGGTCCTGGAATAACCAGGCATTTTGAACAGCCATTACCGTATCAGAAGAAAGGACAGACATAAAACCTAACTCTTCGGGCGTGAAATCTTCCCTGTTAAGCTTTTCTCCCAGGAATAGCGCAAAGATAAGCTTGTTCCTGAAAAATCCCGGTATGCAGGCCTTGGCGTTATATAATAAAAATTGGTTTTTTATTTCTTCATAGAGAGGGCCTGTCGAACATTCAATCTGGTCGAAAAGGAGATAATCCAAACCAGGGCCCTGTGGCCGCCTATCTGTAAAATAGCGTATTATGGGGTTATCCTTTGAGATCTTGGAAAATCCTTTGGGTATTTTTAAGCCGGATTTTCCTCTAGAGGCATTGGCTACATAAGCATCCTGTATTTTATCGTAGAGAATGAGGCTGGCGTGCTCTATCTTCAGCATCCTGACAATAGTCCTCAGGATTATCTTTACAAGTGTATCCACGCGATGGATAAGGATCATTTGTTTTGCCGCTTTTTCCAATTCTTTTTTGTAATCTAGAGGCATGTTTTCCATAGTAAGGTATATTTTATCCCTTGGTCAGGATATATTGTTCTATTTTTTCTCGCAGGTTATCCAGGTCTATAGGCTTCATAAGGTAATCACTTGCGCCAAGCGCCTGCGCTTCGTTTTGAGCAGACTCATCATTTCTTCCGGTAATCATCATCGCTTTTATATTAGGGTCTATCTCTTTCATCTTTTTTAGGACCTCAAGGCCATCCATATCTGGCATCTTAATATCCAGAAAAACCCATTCAGGCCTGTTGTTACGGAATGCCTCAAGCGCTTCTTTGCCGCAGATTGCTTTCTCTGCGCTTATGCCAAGGCGATTGAGAAAAACGCACAAGAAATTTGCAACTTCAACTTCATCGTCTACGACAAGAATTTTCATCGTCAGGGCCTCCATTCAATAAAGCCGTATCATTGATTTTTAGGCAGCTCTATAAAAAAATCCGTTCCTTTCATATAAGCGGAAACAAACCAGATTTTACCTTTATGGTTCTCTTCCACAATCCTTTTTACCACATATACGCCGATGCCTGAGCCGGATTTATAGGATGATTTTGTGGTAAAAAATGGGGCAAATATTTTATGCTTGTCTTCTTCTTTTATGCCGACGCCGTTATCCGAGATCTTGATTACTTGAAGATCTTGCGTATGTGTCAGGCGCAGTTCTATGGAGGGGACAAAGGTTTCCGGCTCTTTTTTGCCAAGTATCATCTTTTTCTCTTGTATGGCTTCGTAAGCATTATCAAGCATGTTGTAGATGACCTCGGTTAACTGCGACTTAATCCCATACACTATATCTTTATCGTCAATTTTTATGGTGATGGGAAGCGCGGAAATCTCATGTTTAACCATAAGCAGGTTATAAGAGAGGCCCGCTATTTCATTTAATGAAAAGGATGCAAAGAAATTCTCTTTTTTCTCCATCCTGGCAAAATCCAGGATGCCTTTAATAATACCGTCTGTCTTTTTTACATTATCAACAAGGGAAATAGCTATTTTCTTCAGATAGCCGAATGTTTTATTTAATTCAGGGGTATCATTAATAAATTTATCATGCTTTGCGATAAAATCTTCTATCTCAAGTTTTAATTCCCCGCTGGCCATAGAAAATTGGTTCAGGCGGTTTTTTATCTGGTGAGCGAGGCCGTCCGCCATTCCGCCTATTGAGGCGAGTTTTTCCGCGGAGAACATTTTTTGCTGGGCATCTTTTGACTCTTCAAAGAATATGCAGTTTTGAATTGCCAGGGCAGCCTGCCGGGAAAGGATCTTAAAGACATTTATATCCTCCTCAGTATAGGGCTGGGTGTTTGATTTCTCGCCTAAAAGGACAAAAGCTAAAAGGTCGCTTCCGGCAAATGCCGGGATAATAATTCTTGGTTTAAGAGGCAGGTCAAAAGAGCTCTTTATATAGACAGGCATTTCTTCAAAAAAGAAAGGTTCGTGGTTTTTTTTAAGATAAAAAATAAAAGGGTGCTCTTCACTGAGGTTTATATTATGATTATCGGGGTTATCCTGATTTTGGATGGCTTCCAGTTTATAGAGCTGATTTTTTTTATCGCTTATAAAAATTGCGGAAAAATTAAGGTTTATCGTCTTTCTTAGGATATAGACGATAAGCCTTGATAATTTGTTCAAGTTATGCTCTGTAACCATGCCCAATGCTGTCTGAAGCAGGATTTTTTGGTAACGGTGCTGCTGGATTAACAGAGCAGATTCAGCTTTTTTCTGCAGGAAACGGTAGATAAGAGGGCCTATTGTGGCGAAGACAACCGCAAGAGTAGTAGCAATTAAACCTGAACCTGTGCAGCCAAGGACTATAAAAGGGATACCTAAAACAAAGGTATAGACTATCAGGAATATTCCGGCGCGTGTAACAGCAATTTTTATATCCATAAGCCGGTATTTGACTATAGCGAAAGCAACAACGACTACATATATGGAAACTAAGATATTACCTATGGGGGGGAATGGGATATTAAACCAGAGGGGGAAATTTGTTGAGCCTCCGCCCCATCCTAAGATGTTTGCAACTAAAAGATAGCGTAATTGATTTTTCTTTTCACCAGTCGAGTTCTGTATTGATTTAATAATAAAGTATAAACCATACGATAAAGTTAAGAACCATATAATCAAAAATGGTCCATAGAGTAATCCGGCATTAGGCCAATATTTGAACCATAGTTTTTGCTCAACGCTTTTTACAAAAAAAGGAGTGAAATTGATAATGGAAAATATAACAGCAAGAGAATAAACAACAATCAAAGCTTTCTTTTTTTGTATACATAGATTTAAGAATGTAAAAATATGGTGAATATAGAAACTGGGTATAAAAATGGCTCCTGCCATTAATGCCCTGCACCAGAAGAGAGCTGATTCTTTGTCAGAAGAAATTTGCCAGAAGAAGTAAGAGTAGCTCCAGATAGCTACGCTAAAGCAAAAGAGGCCATAGGTTATATTGGCGGGGTTTTTGCGATTTTTAAAATAAATTACAGCGCCTAATACTGTGCTGGTGATGCCGTTAATTAATCCGCTTAAAGCCCAGAAAGTAATTCTAAACTCCGTTTAAAATAGTTTGGCAGGATTTTTTTGTAATGCCAATATAAAAAACATAAAAGGTTTTATTGTGTCTAAATTAATTAATTCAGTTCTGTGGCTTTCTTGGATTTTATCTGCCCAAGCGAGAACCTCTTCTTCTTTGCGATGTATCAATTTCCAGCCGCCAAGCATTTCGTAATACGCCTGGTAATCCATATCATTTTTTGCATTTGTGACGAATAAAGTCGCTTCGTTATCTAAAAAGTCAAATAGATGAGCGACTAATTTTCGTGCTATCCTATTACTCAGATAGTCAAAAAGTCCGGATGAATAAATCATGTCATACTTTTCAAACAGGTTTAGCATGGGTTTACCTTTTATAAAATCCATGAAGCTTTCATTATTGAATCTGATGCTTAGATATCTAGTATCTTCTGGTTTAGCTTTCTGAAGCGTATTTTTTATATCTTGGAATGCTTCTGTTTCGAAATCTAAGCAGTCAAAATATAGCGGTTTAGTTATCTTCCCTTCTTCAACAAGCTCTGTTAATTCCCGCGCTGACCCGCTGGCAATGCTCAAGATTTTAATTGAATCTTTATTTCTCAAGGTCTCCAGTATCTTCTCTTTAAAGAAATCCTTTCGTTCAACAACCGAAAAGGCCATAGGAATATTGCAAGTATAAAAATTGATGCTTTTCTCATACGAAGATTCACCCAGGTATTTGTAACAGTAATCATAAAAGTAGTTCATAATAATAAAATCGCCTGCGTACCCCAACGGCTTATAGCGGATAAATCTATTAATCTCAACTAGATCTGACAGAAAGAACCACAGCATATCCCTGTAGTATTTTTGATGTAAAATATATTCTTCACTGTTAAAATTTTTAATACAGCGCCCGATACTTTTAAAGTGCTGAGTCAGCTTGGTTTCAACATAGAAATTGTTTTTTTCGATAAAATTGATTCGATCAAAATCATCAGGGTACATTAAATCAAAATTGTCGCATTTTGTTTTAAAGTCAACTAACCAGCTGCGCATCATTTCTGTAAGAGAAACAAAATCAGAATTTAAAGTTTTACATTGACCAAATGCTTCTTTTAAGATACCGGAAGCATCTTTCTGTAACTTTAGAAATCTTACCCCGCATAAAAAACGGTTATTTTCAGACTCAGGCCTATTCCAGACAATCTCTACGTGCGATTCAAAAGGAGAAGAGAATGGAAAGTCGATTCGAATCGGGATTGTGCGGGTTGATAATAGAGGCCTTTCTAATGCAAGGCGTAAACCAGAGGCGCTTAGATTTACAGTCTCTCCAATAATTCCTGCCGGTGTTCTAGCTGGAAAGGTAAACGAGATTCTTTCAGCTTTTCTGCGTTCTTTTAAATGTTCTCTTAAATAGGTTTCGTTCATATTTTATAGTTTAAAGCTAAAGGTTAACATATAGATATTGACAAATGACTCATAGTCTCCATTAATGCTGGCGCCGCTTGATGCGCCCTTAGTGTTTTGCACACCTCTTTTATTGTAGAACATCCCGGCATATGCAAAATCAAGTCCCATGTCTTTATTAAACTTATAGCCTAATCCAGTGGTTATGCTGTGAGAATCAGAATCAGGCAAAGAGGTGTC
>PEUD01000005.1:5430-6589 GCA_002780805.1 Candidatus Omnitrophica bacterium CG02_land_8_20_14_3_00__42_8
CCGCCTCTCAGTTTCCATTTATCATTTACTTTATATTCTGTTCCAAGGCCGCATGAAAAAGCAGAGTGCCAGTTTTTTGGCACAGGGTTGCCGTCATTTAATACCAAAAGGCGGGTAGTATCGCTTTCGGATGTATAATCAATCATTTCTTCCTGCACTGAAGACCAATCCATCCATTCAATGTCACTTTCAAAGGTCCATTTTTTATTCGGCTTATAACAATAACCCAGAACAATACTCTGAGGCAGTGTTGACTTTGAGGTAATGTCAGTTTCATAAGAAGTCCCTCCAAAGATAGCCTGGTAGTTTGATCCAGAAGCATTTAAGTCATTCAAGTAAACCTTACCTCTATATTTTACTTCTACCTCACTGCGGTACATAAGGCCTAACTGATGTTTTTCATTAATCTTATATAATGTTGATAACCTATAGCCCCAGGCATTAGTGTCTTTTGCTTTTAACTGAAAATCTCCATCGGCGCCTCCTGGCTGTATAAGTTTCTTTTTCTTGTTCGCGAAGGAGCCTGCATAGTCAACGCCCGCGCCTAAAGATACCTTTTCATTTAGCTCATATGCCCCGGTTATCATAGCGTCCTGCGTGGAGTAGTCAGCTTTGGTTGATACATATTTAGAGAAACTGTCTTCTGCCCACCAGGTATCCAGGCCCCAGTAAGAGGTTGCCCCGAATCCAAAGGTAAATTTCTCAAGGCCAAAATCGCTGACAAAATACGTATGAGGAATAACAAATGTTTGCCTGCGCCTGTTTGTTTCATTGTCAGAGGCGTTTTTATAGGTACATAAGGGCTGGACAACCGCAGTTCCTACTGAAACATACGCTTTTCCTTTTAACTGGGTGAGTCCTGCAGGATTGTAATAGACAGCTGATGGATTATCTGCCTGGGCCACAAAAGCAGAGCCTTTCCCCATTGCTTCTGCGTCAGGAACCTCAAGGCGAAATGCCCCTGAGCCGGCGCTATAGGCGTTTTTTATAGGAAGAACCAATATTGAACCCAGAAAAAGTATAATTAGAGCATTTCTCATGTCTTTGTCCCCCCTTTTTTAGCAGAAATACGATGAAATAAAGTATACCACATTTTTCTCGTTTGTCCAATACTTTTTTTGTGTCTAATCTCTTGACACTAAAGAAAATATGTTGTAAT
>PEUD01000091.1:0-903 GCA_002780805.1 Candidatus Omnitrophica bacterium CG02_land_8_20_14_3_00__42_8
TAAAAATTCCTGTACGCCCATATTCTGATACACGTTTTTATTTGCCGTAAAGATATCGACCATGGCTATTAATAAGATAAAAGCCGGGGCCGCGTTCATGCTTACCCGCTTTTTTATCCCGAAAAACATAACCACTGATAAAAACATAAAGAGGCCGGCGCCTCTTCTTATGTTATGAAGCCCTGCAATGACTATCGGGCCTATTCTGTCAACTTTTGGGCTAAAATCAGTGCCGGCATTTAATATCATTTTCTTTAAAAAACCGCCTATTTCGTAAAAATTCAGATTAAATATAAGGTAAAAAAATGACAGCGTAAATCCAAAGGCCAATACCCGTTTTAAAAATTTTTTAAACCGAAGATCCGTTTTTGCATGCCGGGTATAATAATCCATTCCCATGCCCGCTAAAACAGCCAGAGAAAATGCAGCCATAAAAAAGAATTTTATAGGGTATCTGGAAAGCTTGAAACCCGGAAGAAAATTATATAAAAGATAATACATAGGCGTGTATCTCCCGAATGAAAGCACAAGGCCTGATGCCAGGATATAAAAAACAGCCCTTCTTCTTTTTGTAGAATCAAATTTTAAAGCGATAAATGCGAATATAACTACAGCTATACCCATATAATAAACTAAAAGCCAGCTCTGTCTCGTCCAGTAATCTTTATATATATAATCTGATTCGCTTAAGTAAGGAAAAAATAATTCCGAGAGGGCGTATACAGGCAGAGACCACATGGAGGCTTCGTTAAAATCCATAAGCCTTCTTGAGGTATGCCTTAAAAATTCCAGAAAGGGAAGAATCTGGAAACTCGCGAGCCCTATAAAAACCGCTATGGCAAGCATCATTGGCTTGATACGCAGCCCGGCCATTAAAACCAGTATAAAAAATGTGGCATATAA
>PEUD01000091.1:995-15076 GCA_002780805.1 Candidatus Omnitrophica bacterium CG02_land_8_20_14_3_00__42_8
AAAATAAAATCACGAGCGGAAGCCATGTGACTGAAGCGAGCGAAGCCGGAAGATTTATCACTGAAATTATATATCCCGAGAACATAAACGCGGTCCCGGACAGGAGACACGCATACCCGGAATAGCCCCACTCCTTCATCAAGATATAAATAAATAAACCCGCCAGGAAAATATGTATTATTATGAAATAATTAAATGCGTCTGGATAAGAAAATAACAGGTATGTTGCGCTTAGGGGATAGAATACGCATGTCTGGAGCTCTGCCAGATGCGGGCTCCCGCAATGTATGTACGGGTCCCAGAGAGGTATCTTGAACTTTAAAAACTCATTTGCGCTGAATTCCCTTAAAGGATAAAAAAATCTGGACAGGTCTCTATGTATGAATATCTTATTATGGAATAACGGGTCTGAAAAAAATATAAGCGTGAGCCCGGCTAAAATAAAAATGGGGATGGCATCCTTTAACCATCCCCATTTAATATTCACGGCGATTCGTTTCAAATTCGTGGTAATTTGTGTTTCTACCAGCCAGACGTATTCTGTGCGCCGTCTGAATAAGCGCCTGTCCTGCCGGAAGCAGATATATACCACCATCCATTTGTGGATGTCGCTGTGCCGCTCGGGGCGACTCTTACAGCCGCTACACTGGTAGAGTTATTCAATGGGTTTTTCGGAATCAAGCTATCCGCGAAAAGCGCGGTAGTTACAGCTGATGGAAACTCTGCTGTCCCTGAAGTAGCGCTCTTAGCGTAATCTATGGCAACTGCCGAACGTATTGCGCCGAGTCCGCCCTTTGTTGCAGAAATCTTTGCCTGGGTAGTCAAGTCTGCGAATTTCGGAATAGCTATCGCCGATAATATCCCGAGAATTACAATGACCATTACCAGCTCGATCAATGTAAAACCGCTTTTCCTTTTCAATCTTACCATATTTCCTCCCTTTCTTTTAGGCCGTTAATTTAAGCGATATTTTAATAGCGTTTATGGTAATTGTCAATATTTTTAAAAATTTTTTTTGCCTTACTGCCTGAATACGGATATCAGATTCCACATAGGCATGAATATCCCAAGGGCCATTATTAAAACCATGCCCCCGAGCGCAAATATCAGGATAGGCTCTATCAGGGTTGTCAAGTTTTTCACGGTATAATCAACCTGGGAATCATAATAATCAGAAACCTTGTGCAAGAGTTCGTTCATCTTGCCTGTCTCTTCCCCTATCTTAACCATCTGTATGACAATGCCCGGAAAAAGTCCGCTTGCCTTCATTGGCTGAGCAATACCCTTGCCTTCGCCTATCCCTTGAATAATATTATCAATAGACTCTGCGATAACCCTGTTTCCCAGAGAATCCCTTACAATCTCCAGCGTATTTATTATAGGTATGCCGCTGGCGGATAAAAGCGCTGTCATCCTGCTGAAACGAGACATTGACACTTTCAGGAAAAGCCGGCCGAATACGGGCATTTTTAATTTAATGCCGTCCCACATATATCTGCCTGATTTGGTATTGACCGCGCGCCTGAATAGAAAAATAAGCGCGATCATGGCCAATATAATAAACGGCCAGTAATGTGAAAGTATAAAATGTGCGGCCAGAAGTATCTTGGTGGGCAAAGGAAGATCTGCGCCAAACCTTGCGAAGAGCGCGCTGAATTTAGGTATTACAAATATAACGAGAAGAGGAAATACCATGGAAATAACCATCATTACCAATAGCGGATAGCGTATCGCCTGTTTAACCTTCATTCTTATCTCCTGCTCATGTTCCATGAGAGCGGCTAATCTGTCCAATACATCGTCTAATATGCCTCCTGCCTCGCCTGAACGCACCATATTTATATATATATCTGAAAAAACCAAAGGAAATCTGGAAAGAGAGTCTGAAAAACTTTTCCCTGATTCTATATCGTTTGATATCTCTTCAATGATTCTTTTGAAATAAGGATTACTCACTTGTTCGCTGATGGAGCCGAGGCTTACAAGTATCGCTACGCCTGCCTGCTGCAGCGTCATCAACTGTCTTGTAAAAACTATCAGTTCTTCCTGACTGACTCTATTGAAAAATTTCTGGAAAGGGCTAAAATTTACTACGCCCGGTTTTTGTTCTTCTATGAGAATAGGGACATACCCCATCTGTTTAAAATGGCCGGCGGCGGACTCCTTGCTCTCGCCTTCGATCATCCCCGTAGAAGCCCTGCCGTGCTTATCCCGTATCTTATACCTGAAATTTGGCATTTGTTTTGGCGTACTGATTGGCACACTAAAGTGTGCCCTACAAAGTTGCCGCAAAGGCCTTCATAAACATCTTCTGTAGGGGACCCTTAAGGGCCCCCTACAGAAGCATTTCGGCCTTTGCCTTTAAATTACTCTTCCTGCGTTGCTTTTATTACTTCTTCCGGCGTTGTAATGCCTTTTAAGATCTTGTCCAGGCCGTCATCCCTCAATGTCTTCATGCCTGTCTCTACCGCTATTTTCTTTAAAATACCGCTTGAGGCCTTATCTACTATAAGTTTTCTGATCTGGTCATTCACAATCAGGAGTTCAAATATGCCTATGCGCTCTCTATATCCTGTATTCTTACATGCGCCGCATCCCTTGCCTTTAAAAAACCCCTTTTTCTGATTAATTCCCAGGACTTTTAAAATATCTTCTGAAGGGGTGTATTCTTCCCTGCACTTATCGCAAATCTTCCTGACAAGCCGCTGCGCAAGAATACCTATAATAGAGCTGGAGATCAAAAACGGTTCTATTTCCATATCTATAAGCCTGGATAGAGCCCCTGAGGCGTCATTTGTATGAAGAGTGCTTAAAACCAAATGGCCTGTCAATGAAGCCTGCACGCTGATCTCCGCTGTTTCTTTATCCCTTATTTCTCCTACCATTATCACATCAGGGTCCTGCCTTAAAATAGATCTCAGCCCTGTCGCGAAAGTCAGCCCTGCTTTTGGATTTATCTGAGACTGTCTTATCCTGCCAAGATGATATTCAACAGGATCTTCTATCGTAATCACATTTTTCTCTTCTGATTCAATTATTGAAAGCGCTGAATAAAGCGTGGTGGTCTTTCCGCTGCCTGTAGGGCCTGTAACTAAAATTATGCCGTGAGGATATTTTACCAATTTTTCAAATTCTTTTTGCGTGTCAGCCGAAAAACCTATTTTATCAAGGCCCAGAACTATCCCGCCCCTGTCTAAAATCCTTATAACAATATTTTCTCCGTATATGGTAGGAAAAGAAGAAACCCTCAGATCAATATCTCTGTCTAAGGCCTTCATATCGAATCTTCCGTCCTGCGGTTTCCTTTTTTCGGCAATATCCATCTTGGAAAGCACCTTTATCCTGGACATGAGCGCGGGTTCCAGATGTTTCGGAGGCGAAAACATTTCATGCAATATGCCGTCTATCCTGAATCTGACTACTAGTTTAGCTTCCTCAGGTTCAATATGTATATCGCTCGCCCTATCCTTTACCGCCTGCAATATAATCATATTCACAAGTTTTATCACAGGCGCTTCCTCTGCTATTTCAGCAAGTTTTTTTGAATCTAATTCAACCCTGGATTCCTGTAACCTGCTTTCTTTATCTATATCTTTTACAACATCATCAAAAGAAGACGCCGTCTTGTAATACTGATCTATGGCATTCAATATAGAGCTTTCCGTAGCCAGGGCTGGTTCTATGCCGCACTTTGCCCTGCGGCTTAGCTCATCTATCGCCATGATATCCTTTGGATCCGCCATCGCGACAGTCAGGGAACTGCCTATTTTGAAAATAGGTATTGCCTTATATTTCTGGGCCATGGTTTCCGGTATGAGCTTCACTGTTTCTGCGTCTATAATATAATTCGAAAGATTCACGTATGGAATATCCAGGGCCTCTGAAACTGCCTGGGCATACACCTCTTCGGCCGCCATCCCGGAACGCACTATCACTTTCCCGATGGGCATGCCTTTTTTTCTGGATTCTTCCAGCGCTTTATTAAATTGTTCTTTTGTGATAATCGCTTTTTCTAATAATATCTGCTCTGCGTTTTTCTTTGTCATATTTATTCTTCTCGACTTCGCTCGAAGAATAATAGTGTTCGAGCACAGTCGAGAACCATGTTTTATATTTTTAATATTTCTTTTATCTTACTAACTAAATCATCCAGCTCAAACGGTTTTTCCATGTATCCGCTGATTTTCTGAAAAGCAAAAAGATCCCTGACTTTTTCCTCCTCTTTGCCGCTAAGCATAAGAATAGGCGTATCTTTTATTTTTTGAATCTTCCTGATTTCTTTAAGGCATGTGTATCCATCCATCTTAGGCATCATTATATCCAAAATAATCAAATCTGGCATTTCCAGTTCCGCGGCCTTTATACCGGCTTCCCCATCGCCGGCGGTTATCACGGCAAAACTTTCCTGTTCAAGCCTTATCTTCAGCAATTTCTGTATGTCTTCTTCGTCGTCTACAACCAATATCTTTTTCTGGTTACTCATATCTAACTCCCTTTTTTTAATCGCAGAACTACGCAGAAGTTTATGTATTTCCGCGTGGTTCCGCGTCTGACCCGAGCGAAACGAGGGTCAGCTTCCGCGTAGTTCAGCGATATTTAATAATTCCTTCATTTTCTCTAACAATACCTCCGGTTCAAAAGGCTTGGCAATGTAAGCGTCCGCTCCCATTTCTTTGCCGAGCTCTTCGTCTTTTTGCTGGGCTTTTGCCGTAAATATTATTATGGGAATAGCTTTATAAATCTTGTCGAATTTAAGCATGCGGCAAACCTTATACCCATCAAGTTTAGGAAGCATAAGATCCAGTATCATGAGATCAGGCCGTTCAGTCCTGGCCTTATTAAGGCCTTCCTGGCCGTCAGAGGCTGTCAACACTTCGTAATTATTCGCCTCCAGCCTGAATCTCAATAGATTTAAGATATCTTCTTCATCATCTACTATCAATATCCTTTTTTTATCCATTACCTTTTCTCCCCTATTGAAATCTTTATCTTCTCCAATAGTTCTTTTGTATCAAAAGGCTTCTCCATAAAGAATACTACCTTTTCAAGAGCAAAAAGATCTCCCATCTTTTTCTTTTCTTTTGCGCTGAGTATGATTACCGGAATATTGGCATATTTTTCATGCTTCCTCATTTCTCTCAATACGCTGTAACCATCCATATTAGGAAGCATTATATCCAATAGAATCACATCCGGCTTTTTTATATTTAAAACATCGAGCATTTCTTTCCCGTCCATAACGCTCATGAACTCATAGCCCTCTGCCTCTATTCTGACCTTAAGCATTTTTGCCAGATCTGCGTCATCATCCACCACTAAAACTATTTTTTTATCCATGAATTGTCACCTCTGAATTTGGCAGTAGGTTGCCCCTAGCAACCTACTGCCAAATTGGTTAAGGAACTGATACATCGTCACACATATTTAAAGACTTCATTTATTTTACTAATCAAGTCTTCCGGCTCAAAAGGTTTTTCAATAAATCCTGCTGCTCCAAGCTGCTCTATAGATTCCTTTGTATTCTTATTTGCGAGAGCGGAAAAAACAAGTATGGGTATACGCATGGTATCTGAATCTTTTTTAAGCCTTTTTGACACTTCAAATCCGTCTATCTTGGGCATCATGAGATCCAGAAGTATAAGATCCGGTTTATTTTTCTTAGCCAGCTCTACGCCTCTATCTCCATCATTAGCCGTGATAGTATCGAAACCCATGTTTTTAAGCCTGAAGGAAAGCATAGACGTAAGGCCTTCTTCGTCATCTATTATAAGAAGTATTTTCTGCGGAATTATTGAATTCTCGCCTTTCCTTAAATCCAACTCCGCCTTCTCTATAAGTTCTTCTTTATCTGCAGTGTCGTCAGGATATATTGAAATACCAAAAACCAACGCCGTCTTAATTCTCTCTCTAATCCTTTTTATTATTGCCATGACGCCAATCCTGTCTGTAACTGCCATAATTACAAGAAATTCGCCGTTCTTATATCTGGTAATCTTATCCTCAGGCCCTCTGACTGTATTCTTTATAGCCTGTTCTAATTCATTAAAAACCTTCTCGTTTCTATCTTTTGCATCTTTGACTTCAAATATGATCAAAGCAAGCTTAGATTCATTTCGTCTTGCCCTTTCTATTGAATCTTCAATTAAGAAACTAAACTCCTCGTCCTTTTTGTAAATGGGTATAGTAAAAATAAATTTACTGCCGGCGCCGGGCTTTGATATAGCCCATATATCCCCGCCGTGAAGCTCTATGATGCCTTTTGAAATACATAGGCCCAGCCCTGCGCCTCCGTATTTACGAGTCATGCTCGTATCCAGCGGGCTAAAATTCCTGAACAGGTTTTTTATGTCCTTCTCCGGTATCCCGATACCATTATCTTCCACAATAATTCTTACAAACCAACTGTTGTTTATGTTTTCCTTTGCGCTGGATATCTTTATCCTCCCGTTATTTTTGTTGAATTTTATGGCATTCGATATAAGATTTTTCAGAACCTGGCCTATCCTGTCAGGATCAAACCACGTAGGCTCCACAGACGTGCCGAGGGAAATGCTGAATTCCATATTCTTCTGTTCAACACTTGCTTTTGTAGAGGCGTAAACTTCTTTTATGAGTTCATTTACATTCAGCTTTCTTTTGCGCATCGTAATCCTGCCTGCTTCCATCTTGGACATGTCAAGAATATCTGTTATAAGTTTTGCCAGGCGGTCTATGTTATTTTTAGCTATGCCAAGAAATTTTTTCTGTTCTTCGTTAAGAGGCCCGGCTATGCCGTCCAGCACAAGGGAAATGCTTTCTTTAATAGAGGTCAGCGGCGTCCTTAGTTCATGAGAGATCATGGATATAAAATCAGATTTTATCCTGGATAATTTTTCAACCTCCTTATTTGCCTTTGAGAGCGCGTCTTTCAGGCCCTGCGCTTCTTTTTCGCGATCTTTCATCCTATCTTCCTCATTTCTCATACTTCGCTTGTCACCTTATCCCATAAACCTTGCGCCTTTAATATGATTTCTATCACCTCGCGGACAGCTCCTCTGCCGCCGCTCTTTTTAGTAATATAATGGCAGATATTTTTTACCTCTTCCATTGCTTCAGGAGGGGCGATGCTCAGACCCGCTCTTTTTAAAACAGGTAAATCTATAAGGTCGTCTCCTATGAAACAGGTTTCTTCATCTTTTACTCTGAATCTTTTTATTACTTTCTCATATACTTTAAGTTTTTCATAATTTGAATAAACCTTAGCAACATGCATATCCTTTGCCCTGCGTTTAACTATCCTTGTTTTCTTAGCTGTAATTATGACAGATTTTATCCCTGCCCTGTGTAAAAGCGTCATTCCAAAACCGTCATAAACATTGAAACATTTTATCTCGTCTCCGAAATTATCATATATGATCCGGCCGTCCGTCAATACGCCATCTACATCTAATATCAATAACTTTATTTTTTTAGCCCGCTCTTCTATCATAATTATATTTTCCACATTACTTCTCGACTCTGTTTATATACATAGCCTACGTTACCGCTCGAAGTCTATTAGCAATATTGTTCGAGTGGGCATTGTGACTGTGCATGTAAGCTTAATCGAGAACTTCCGCGTGCCCCGTCCCAAACCTAAGAGTTACTTGTAATAGATTCGCGTAGGTTTGGGACGGGGCGTGGTTCAGCGATTTTCATACTAATCCCGCCTTCAGCAAATCCTGCACATCCACAAGCCCTATGGCCCTGCCCTTTTCATCTACTATCGGTATTTCGTCGATCTTATATTCCTGCAGAATCCTTAATGCCTCAACAGCAAGGCATCCTTTTTTAAGCGTCATGGGATTCTTTGTCATTACGTCTTTTATCTCCCTTTCAAGCAGGGGGCGGCCGCGGCCGTCCCCTGCGCTTCCCAAATTCCTTCTTAAATCTCCGTCTGTAAAAATGCCTTTTACCTTTCCGTTTTTATCAACTACGGTCGCGCCCCCTGCCCTTGAAGCCGTAATAGCAAGAAGTACGTCTTTTACTTTTCTGGATTCTCTGACAACCGGATTGCCGGAGGCCTTGCGCATTATATCCTCTACCTTCAGCAATAATTGTTTTCCCAGGCTCCCGCCGGGATGAAGAAGCGCGAAATCGCTTTTTTTAAATTTTCTTTTATCCATGAGCGCCGCGCATAGCGCATCGCCCATGGCAAGCATGCTGGTCGTGCTTGCCATGGGTGCCAGCCCCAGGGGGCATGCCTCTTCTTTTATCGAAACATTCAGCACGGTATCGCTATTTTTTGCCAGATTAGACCTTACATTCCCGGTTATAGCTATTAACCTGGATCCGATCTTTTTTATAAGCGGCACGAGATTTACCACTTCCTCTGTCTCGCCGCTGTTTGAAATAACTATTACTACATCCTCTTTTTTGACCCTGCCCAAATCGCCGTGTATCGCTTCCGCGGAATGAAGCCAGAGGCTCGGGGTGCCTGTGGAAGCAAGCGTTGCGGAAATCTTCTGCCCTATAATACCTGCCTTGCCCATTCCGGTAACCACGACCCTGCCCTTAGAGGCATATATAAGCTCTACAGCCTTCTCAAAATATTTATCGATGCGGGAGATTAACTGCTTTATGGAGTCAGCTTCAATTTTCAAAACCTGCCTAGCGCGTTTTTTTAACATAATAATCTCTAAGGTGACACTCTGACATTGTCAGAGTGTCACCTTATTTTACGATTGCATCTATTTTTTTAACTTCCTCTAATAATTTTTCCAGCATCTCAAGCGTAATCATATTAGGCCCGTCGCAAGGTGCCTTATCAGGATTCTTGTGAACTTCCAAAAACAGGCCGTCGCAGCCTACCGCCGCTGCCGCGCGCGAAAGCCCTGCCACAAATTTTCTCTCTCCGCCGGAAGCGCAGCCCTGACTGCCCGGGAGCTGAACGCTATGAGTCGCGTCATACACAATAGGATACCCGTATTCCCGCATTATCTCTAGCGAGCGAAAATCGCTTATTAGATTATTATACCCGAACATGACCCCGCGTTCTGTGATAATAATATTTTTATTGCCGCAGGCCTCTATCTTATCTATTATATTTTTAACATCCCAGGGCGATAAGAACTGCCCCTTTTTTACGTTCACGGCCCTTTTTGTCTTAGCGGTCTCTGTAATAAAATCCGTCTGTCTGCATAAAAAAGCCGGTATCTGTATAATATCCAGGACGTCTTTTGCTTTATCTAATTCAGACCTGCAATGGACATCGCTCAATATCGGGACGTCCAGTTCTTTTTTAACCTTTGCCAATATCTTAAGTCCTTCGTCAATCCCCGGCCCCCTGTAGGATTTTAAACTAGAGCGGTTTGCCTTATCATAGCTGGACTTAAAAATAAACCCTATGCCCAACTTATCGCATATTACTTTAATCTTCTCTGCATGGCGCATTGTATGAGATTCAGTTTCTATCACGCATGGCCCTGCAATAAGAATAATGGGATTTTTACCGCCTATTTTCACATTGCCTATTTTTATCTCTTTTGTCATAATATACCTGTCCGACTCCGTGAGTCGCCTTTGGCGACTCACGGAGTCGGACGCACCGCGCAATGTCTATGCATGCGCATGGTTCAACGCCGCCCTTACAAAATCCCTGAACAATGGATGGCAATCATCCGGTTTTGATTTAAATTCAGGGTGAAACTGGCAGGCCACAAACCATGGATGGCCCCTAAGCTCAATAATCTCCACCAGCCTCAGATCAGGAGAAGTGCCTGAAACAATCAAACCTTCTTTTTCCATGTTTCTTCTATAATGCGTGTCGAATTCATATCTATGCCTGTGGCGTTCTGAAATCTTCTCTTTTCCGTAAGCCTCGAAACTGAACGTGCCTTTTTTCAATTTGCACGGATATGCGCCCAGGCGCATTGTCCCGCCCATAGCCTTCACTCTTTTCTGCTCCTCAAGAAGACTTATCACGGGATACGGCGTGGCCTTATCAAACTCGGTGGAATTAGCTTTTTTAAGCCCGCTTACGTTTCTCGCAAACTCCACAAGAGAACACTGCATCCCAAGGCATATGCCAAAAAATGGGATTCCTTTCTCTCTCGCAAACCTTATAGACTCTATCTTGCCTTCTATGCCCCGGTTACCGAAACCACCTGGGACAAGAATGCCGCTCACGTCTTTTAAAAATTTTTCAGCGCCTTTTTGCTCAATCTCTTCCGCGTCTATCTTTTTAATATTTACTTTCGCGTCATTCGCTATACCAGCGTGTTTCAACGCTTCATAAATAGACTTATAAGCGTCATTAAGCTCAATATATTTCCCCACAACCGCTATTGAAACCTTCTTTGAAGGGTGCAATGACCTTTTCACAACCTTTTCCCGCCATTCATTAAGATTGCCCTCCTGATACCTTATCTCAAGAAGCTTTAATATTATTTTTCCAAGGCCCTGTTCCTGCAATAGAAGCGGGATTTCGTATATGTCCTTTACATCAGGCATGTCTATTACAGCGTCTTCGTCCACATTGCAGAAAAGCGATATCTTTTCCTTTATCTTTTTTGAAAGCGGCTTTTCGGCCCTCGCAATCAATATGTCAGGCTGTATCCCTATCTCTCTTAATTTCCCTACGCTGTGCTGGGTAGGTTTTGTCTTTAACTCTTCCGCGGCTTTTAAATAAGGGATAAGTGTCAGATGCACATTTATTGAGTTCCCCCTGCCCAGACGCTGCCTGAATTGCCTGATAGCTTCTAAGAAAGGCAGGCTTTCGATGTCTCCGACCGTGCCGCCTATTTCGCATATAACAACATCTATGTCTTTACCCTGAGAAACCTTTTTTATATGCGCTATTATCTCATTTGTTATATGCGGAACCACCTGAACCGTAGCCCCGAGATAATCTCCGCGCCGCTCTTTTGTTATTACAGAGTTATAAATTTTACCCGTGGTGATATTGTTTTCCTGGGTCATATTGGCGCTTATAAATCTCTCATAATGCCCCAGATCCAGGTCTGTCTCAGCCCCGTCGTCAGTCACATAGACCTCGCCGTGCTGAAAAGGATTCATTGTGCCGGGATCCACATTTATATACGGGTCGCATTTTTGTATCGTGACCTTAAGGCCTTTTGATTCCAAAAGTTTTCCGATAGAAGAGGATGTAATCCCCTTGCCCAGACTAGAAACAACCCCGCCCGTTATAAAAATATATTTTGGCATTACTGTTTTCCCTTTATGATTTCAACCGCTTTTTCCAAATCCTCAGGCGTATCTATGCCTATTGTGTCAAATTTTGTTTCAATTACCTTTATCCTGTAACCATTTTCCAGGACCCGCAGCTGCTCTAATTTTTCCGTTTTTTCCAGGCGCGATTGCGGAAGCGACTTAAAAGTAAAAAGAAAATCTTTTGTGTACGCGTAAATGCCTATGTGCTTAAAATAATCTATGATCTGTAATTTATCGTCCGACCCCATCCTCTCGTACGGCACAGGGGCCCTTGAAAAATATAACGCAAAACCGTTTCTGTCAAATACCACTTTAACCACGTTAGGGTCCTGGATTTCAGCCGCGTCTTTTATTTTATGACAGAGCGTCGCCATAACTAACGCGCTGTCTTTTAAAATAGCTCCGGCCACATCATCTATCATCGAAGGATGCAAAAGCGGTTCGTCTGCCTGTATGTTTACAATAACCCTGGCATCGATTGAGGCAGCTACTTCAGTCAATCGGTCCGAGCCGCTTTTGTGCGCGGTAGAAGTATATACAACATTCGCCCCGAATCCTTTGGCAACATTATAAATACGCTTATCGTCAGTCGCTATTATAAGGTCGTCTATTGAATTTGATTTTTTTGCGTTCTCCCAGGTATGCTGTATGACAGGCTTGCCGCAGAAATCCACCAGAAGTTTTCCTTCGAATCTCGTAGAGCCGTATCTCGCTGGAATTATACCAACAGCGTCCATATGTTTATCCTTCAAAGACTGATTGGCACACTAAAGCGTGCCCTACAATATTGTCGCAAAGACCTTCATAAATAGGCAGGTTAAAACCTGCCTATTCTCGGCCTTTGCCTTTAATTCTCGCCAATAACTCTTCTTGCGTGATAACCGCTATCCCGACTTTGCCTACCACAATGCCTGCCGCGATGTTTGAAATATACGCCGCGTCTTTCATATTAATTCCCAGCGCGAGCGCCAGGGTAAATACGCTTATTACAGTATCCCCTGCGCCGGAAACATCATATACCTCTTGCGCAACGGTGGGTATATGCGTGATAGCCCCGCTTTTCTGAAAAAGCTGCATGCCGTTCTCTCCCAGCGTTACCAGAACGCCTTCGCACTTTAGTTTTTTAAGAAGCACTCTGCCTATTTTTAATATACTCTCGTTATCCTTGATCTTCATGCCGACTGCCTGGGCAGCCTCGTGATGATTAGGGGTTATCGCGGTAACGCCGTTATAATAAGAAAAATGTTCTTCTTTAGGGTCTACGGTTATAATCTTTTTCTTTTTCTTTGCTATTGTCAGAATCTTTTTTAAGAGCCTTGCGGAAATAACGCCTTTGCCGTAATCTTCTATTACAATCGCGTCCATTTCGTCGATTATATCCTTTATATAAAATATAATTTTATCCAATATGCCTGCGGAAATCCCCTCTACCTTTTCCCTGTCAATTCTGACTACTTGTTGATGATGCGCGACTACCCTGGTTTTTAATGTTGTGGGCCGGCTGTCATCCGCAATGACGCCGTCTATATTTATGCCTTTTTCTTCAAGCCCTTCTTTCAGTATCCCGCCTCTTTCATCGTTACCGACCACGCCGGCTATATACGCCCTGGCTCCCAGCGAGGTGATGTTATTCGCAACGTTAGCCGCGCCGCCCGACATAAACGATTCTGACTTTACCCATACTACAGGGACAGGCGCTTCCGGAGAAATTCTGGAGACATCGCCCCATACAAATTCATCCAGAATCAAATCTCCTATCACCAGGATTTTCGCATCTTTGAATCTCGGTATTATCTTTTTCAATTTAGCTGTATTCATATTCCCATCCTACTGCTAAGTTGACACTCTGACAATGTCAGAGTGTCAACTTAGCTATATCTTTTCGATCACTGCCTGGCCTAATAACGGCAGCATTATTTCATGATGGCCGATCATGCTATACCCTTTTCCGCCTGAGGCTACAGGCCTGGCCACCACATTCTGATAAGGCCTGTAATGATGCATCATGTCAAAATCGCACGCTGTGAAATCTTTCACATTATGGCCAAGATTCCTTGCTACGTTTATTGCCTTTAAAAATACTTCCGGGAGAATAACCGAAGAACCTATATTCAGCACCACGCCCCCGTCTCCCAGCATCGCGATTTCTTCTATAAGACTGTGAAAATCTTTTAGCGAAGCCTCGCCTGCGGCGCCGGCGTTAAAACTCGGATGCTGATGTACTACGTCAGTCCCTATGGCAATATGCACGGTCGCAAGCACGTCTTCTTTCAAAGCATTATACAGGATACTTTTATTCCTGAAAGACAGTTTCTCGTTATTTATCACTTCGCCTATTGCCCGGCCCGCGCCTATATCTTTCTCAACCGCTTCTTCAAAAGCCCCGTTTATATATAAAGCTGTTTCTTTAGCCATGCCGAAACTTCCATCCTCCAGGCCGTCAGAGACCTCTTCTGAGGTCCTGCCTATAAGGGCTATCTCGAAATCATGTATCGCCCCCGCGCCATTAAGAGAAATGGCGGTTATTACTTTTTTCTTCATTAATTCTATGATTACCGGATTCAAACCGCATTTAATCACATGGGCGCCCATCATGAATATGACAGGTTTTTTCTTATTATACGCTGAAACAACAGCTCCTACTATTGATTTAAAATTTGACGCGGCTAATATATCCGGCAGGGAATCGTAAAAATCAGAGAAACTGGCGCCTTTTGAAGGAGCTTTCGCGAAATCTTCATGCCTTACTTTGCATTTTCTCTTTGATATAGGATAAGTCTTTAATTTGTCTAGGTTTATCTTAATTTTATCTGATGGCATAGAGTATCCTTTAATTTAAGTATTTTAACATTATTAACAATAAGTGTCAAGGACGCTAAACTATTCGCAGG
>PEUD01000091.1:15086-15918 GCA_002780805.1 Candidatus Omnitrophica bacterium CG02_land_8_20_14_3_00__42_8
TAATCCATTGTGTTATATTTATCATATGTTAGGGGTATTAATAAATCTACTCTATCCCGCATTGTGCAGGGTCTGTTCTAAAAGAATTAATGACTTCAACCGAAACATCTGCGGCGATTGCGCCAAAAAGATAAAAGAAAGGCTTCCTCCCTTCTGCGCGAAATGCGGAAGGCAGCTTAAAGGAGAGCCTGAATTAATGGATACGTGCCCGGACTGCAAAAAGGATATGCCGTATTTTGACCGGGCATGGTCGGCTTATCATTACGATGATCCGCTGAAAAGCCTTATTCACGATTTTAAATATAAGAAAATAACTTCTCTTTCAACAGATTTCACGGATCTGATTATTAATTTCATGAAAAAATATAATATCGGCAGAGATTGCCAGTTGATTCTGTCCATACCAATGCATCCCGATAGATTATTCAAAAGAGAGATCAATCATTCTGATATACTGGCCCGTAATTTAGGGAAAAGGATGGGTATCCCATACTCCGGAAACACGCTCAAAAAAACAAAAAATACTTTGCTGCAGAGTAAACTCAAAAGAGGGGCCAGAATAAAAAACCTGCATTTAAGCTTTTCTTTAAAAGACAGCTCCGGTGTCCGTAATAAAAATATACTACTGGTGGATGACATTTTCACAACAGGATCCACTGTCAATGAATGCTCGAGGCTTCTTAAAAATTCGGGCGCGCGGCGCGTGGAAATAATAACGCTCGCGCGGGGAGACAACGCATGAAAATACTGCGTAAATATATAATAAAAGAAATCATTGCCATGTTTTTATTTTCCCTTATCGTATTCACTTTTAGTCTCGTGGCAGGAAACA
>PEUD01000091.1:15973-18417 GCA_002780805.1 Candidatus Omnitrophica bacterium CG02_land_8_20_14_3_00__42_8
CAGGCTCTTCCTCTATCTTATACCGTTTTTGTTGAGCTACACAATACCTATGTCCATATTGACTTCCGCGCTGCTGGTGTTCGGCAGGCTTTCAGGGGATAATGAAATCGTGGCTATAAAGGCAAGCGGCATAAATATTTACAGGCTGAGTTCCCCGCTGATACTGATAGGCCTGTTATTCAGCCTTCTCTCCATAGCGCTAAATAATGATATAATACCAAATATGCATTTTGAATCCAGAAAGATAGTAAAAAATATAGGCGTAAAAACGCCTGCCGCGTATCTGGAACCTGGCACTTTTATAAAAAGCTTCAAGGGTTACATAATATTCATACATGAAATAGACAGGAATAAACTAAAAGGCGTCCGCATATATCAGCCGCAGGACGAGCTTTCCACCAGGACCATAATAGCTGAAAAAGGGGAATTCATCACGCTTGATAATCAAAACGCGGTTAAATTAAAACTTATAAACGGCACTAGCGACGAGCCAAATCCTAAAAATCCTACAAATTTCTATAAATTAAATTTCAAGACTTATTACCTGACTTTAAACGTGGACGAATCAATAGCGTCCAGCGGTTACACGGAAAAAAAACCCAAGGAAATGACTTTTCAGGAAATAAAAAATGAGATTAAAAAACTTGGCAGGTATCACGTGGATACGCCAAGCCTGGTCACGGAATTTCACAGAAAGATTTCCATATCTTTCGCCAGTATGGTTTTTATCATTATAGGCATCCCCCTCGGCATATTTACCAGACGCGGAGAAAAAACCATACAGTTCGCCATAGCGCTGGGAGTAATTGTGGTATATTATTTATTAATGGCCCTAAGCATAGCGCTATCTTTAAAGGGCATTTGGAGCCCCTGCTTCTGGATGTATCTGCCTAATATAATAATCGGGGTTATAGGCATAATATTACTGCGTAAAACCATAGAATCGTAGGGGAGGGTTTCAAACCCTCGCCTGCAAACTAATCTGAAATGCGGATATTAGACAAATACATAACTAAATATTTCATACTGCCTCTTTTATACTGCCTCCTGATGTTTATTGCCCTTTACGTCATTATAGACCTTTTTGGACGCTTGGATGAGATCCTGAAACAAAATATCCATCTCGGAATACTATGGGAATACTATATATCAATGATACCTCTTATTGTTACTCAAACTGCGCCGGTAGCGAGCCTGATATCCACTATATATGTCTTAGGCGCTCTGAATAAATACGGAGAGATAACTGCCATGCGGGCAGCCGGAATAAACATATACAGGATACTAATGCCTTTCATATACATCGGGGCTGCTATGACTATGCTGATATTCGGCGTATCCGAAAAAATCCTCCCTCAAAGCATGAGAAAAGCGGAGTCAATACAAGAAAACTTTTTGGACAGGGCTGATAAAAATAAACCGATTAACAAAAAAGTAATACCCAATATCGCGCTTTATGGCAAAAATAACCGTCTTATATTTATAGATAATTTTGACATATCTTCTAAAACCGCTATAGGTATAACCATACTGGAGCAGGATAAAAAAGATAATGTCTTATTAAAAATAAATGCTCACGAAGCAAAATGGATTGACGGGAAATGGCTTTTTTCAAACATACTGACGTATAAATTGGACGATAAAGGAATGGTGGCAGGTTCGCCTGAATTTTTTCAGAAGAAGGTTATAAATATGGAAAAACCGAAAGATCTTATATCTAAGGGCACAAATTATGAATATATGGGTTTTCACGATTTATCGAATTATATAAAGAATTTTTCCGGGGCATCGCCAAAATTAATCACAAGGCTCCGCGTGGACCTGCATCAGAAAATAAGCCTTCCTTTCGCAAGCCTGGTGGTAATATTGATAGGATCGGGTTTCGCACTGAGAATAAGACAAAGGGGCAAGGCCACTGCTCTATTGGGCATAGGCATGAGTATAGTAATAGGATTTATCTATTATGCGTTTATGGCGAGTTGCATAGCCTTTGGTAAAAGCGGCAGTCTTCCGCCCTTCCTCTCAGCCCATCTGGCTAATATATTATTCGGATCAATCGGGATAATATTGATAAGAAATTAATGTAGGGAACGGTTTAAAACCGTTCCCTACAAAATTATTTAGGTACCGAGTTCCCAGCTGGAAAGATATTTTTTCTGAAGCGGGGTGAGGATATCTATCCGGACACCCATGCTTTTAAGTTTAAGCCTGGCTATTTCTTTATCGATTTCTTCGGGCATCCTGTAAACCTTTTCATTGAGCATTTTATGATTCTTTACAAGATATTCCGCGGCAAGCGCCTGATTCGCGAAACTCATGTCCATGACTATCGCGGGATGGCCTTCAGCGCAGGCAAGATTTACCAGCCTGCCCTCGCCTAAAACATTAATGCGCCTGCCGTCTTTTAAAAGATACTCTTCGACGCCGTTACGGATAACGCGTTT
>PEUD01000019.1 GCA_002780805.1 Candidatus Omnitrophica bacterium CG02_land_8_20_14_3_00__42_8
AGATACTATTAGAGCCGATATTAGTTTCAATAATAGCAGGATTATTTATTTTAGCCCTGCCCAACAGATTCAGAAGGGTGATAGAATTTTTTAGTCTTATTACGTCCATATATTTATTTGCAGCCGGTATAAGGATATTTTGCAGGGGAGGTTTTGAAACCCTCCCCTGCAACGCAGGGTATTTTTATGTGGACGGCCTATCCAAATTTATAGTTCCTGCAATAGGGTTTTTCGGGATGCTGGTGACATTGTATTCGATGCGGTCCATGGCGTCTTATAGAAATGTATCTCCTTATTATACCTATATATTATGGACTATCGGGGCATCTATGCTTGCCGTTGTTTCAAATAATATAATCCTTCTTTTAGCCTCCTGGGGATTTCTTGGTTTTACTCTATATATGCTTATAAATATAGCAGGGTCCAGGGCAGCAGCGATAAGCAAGAAAACATTTATTATAATCGGAGGTTCGGACAGCCTCATGATACTCGGTTTTGGTATGATGTGGCTTATGACAAAGTCTTTGAATTTAAGCGATATGAGAATCGGCATAAATGCTCCTATGGCGCTCTGGTCTTTTTTACTTGTAGCAGCAGGCGCGTTTGCAAAAGCAGGAGCCATGCCTTTTCATACGTGGATACCTGAAACCGCAAAGGAAGCGCCAATCAGCGTAACAGCATTTTTACCTGCCAGCATGGATAAACTGCTCGGTATTTATTTATTGGCGAGATTGACGCTGAATGTATTTATTTTGGATAGCTTTACCTACGCAATTCTTATGGTAATAGGCTCGATTACAATAATAGCGGCGGTTATGATGGCGCTCATTCAGCACGATTTTAAAAAACTTTTGGGCTATCACGCAGTGAGCCAGGTAGGCTATATGGTGCTTGGCATCGGGACAGGTAATCCTATAGGAATAGCAGGGGGGCTCTTCCACATGCTGAACCACGCCATATACAAATGCTGCCTGTTCCTTTCAGCCGGCAATGTGGAGTATAAGACAAAGACTTCAGAGTTGGATAATTTAGGCGGACTCAGCAGGACGATGCCGATAACATTTCTGACAACACTGATTGCTTCATGCGCGATATCAGGAGTGCCGCCTTTTAATGGGTTCTTTTCAAAATGGATGATTTACCAGGGCCTGATAGAGAAGGGGAAATCAGGCGGTGTATTGTGGGTATTTTGCCTTGCGGCAGCAATGTTTGGAAGCGGGCTGACGCTGGCGTCGTTCATAAAATTAATACATGCAATATTTCTGGGGATGCCAAGCAGCGGACGACGGACGACGGACGACGGACGACGAAACGAGGTTTCATGGCAGATGTGGCTGCCTGTTACTATTCTGGCAATTTTATGCGTAACATTCGGGATATTTGCATATCAGATCCCTTTAAAATTTTTTATAAAGCCTGCTTTAGGAGCAGGAATTGCATTTATAGGCGAGTGGCAGACTTTAAAAGCTGCTTTACTATTGTTTGCAGGCCTTGTGGCAGGGCTTATTATATACTTCCTGGGGAATTTTAAATCAGTCAGGATAAGCGATTCTTATATAGGAGGAGAGCCGGTTGAAAAAGATATGAGGATTTCCGGCACAGAATTTTATAATACAATAAAAGAATATGGCTTGCTGAGGATTATTTATAAAAAAGCAGAAGCCGGGGTTTTTGATATATACGAACAGGGGAAGGCCCTTGTTTTCGGAATAGGCGGATTTTTTCAATATCTGCATAATGGCGTTTTGCCGACGTATCTAGTATGGACGCTTTTAGGTATGATAGGGTTATTTTTATTCTTCATGAGGTAGGGAACGGTTTAAAACCGTTCCCTACAAAATAATATGGAATTACACATACTTTTAATATTCATGATTTTTGCTGCCATAGTGGCGATTGAAGTAAAAGATCTCCTTTCAAGCGTAATCGCCGTAGGTGCTGTTGGTTTTGCCCTGTGCCTGGCTTTTCTGATTCTTAAGGCGCCGGACCTGGCTATCACACAGTTAGTGGTAGAGATATTGTGTTTAATTATTTTGATCAGGGCGACAATCAATAAAGACCTGCCGCTCGTGATTGAAGGCAGGTGGATTTTTAATACGGTTTCCACACTTAGTTTTATTGCGGTATTTCTTTTATTTGCCTGGCTGGCTTTAAAAGAACTGCCTGGTTTTGGCGAACCTATAATGGCTGTTGTAAAGAAGTATCTGCAGGAAGGCGTGTCTAAAACAGGTTCGGTAAATATAGTAACCGCTGTAATACTGGATTTCAGGGCATATGATACATTGGGCGAGGCAACGGTCTTATTTACTTCTGTAATAGGCATAATGGCAATATTGCGCAGGCCAGGGAGAAAGAAAAGAGAATGATAGATAATCCGAAAACTGGCATGACATTGATAGTAAAGACGATTACGCGGCTGACAGTGGGCCTGATACTGCTTTTCGGCATTTACATTATTCTGCACGGCCACTTATCTCCAGGCGGTGGTTTTGCAGGCGGGGTAATAGTAGCGCTTTCTTTTGTGCATCTCATGCTTGCTTTTGGCAAAGACGTGGCTATCTCTAAAGTTTCTAAGAACTTAGCTTCTAATCTGGAATCCATAGGCGCGCTTATGTTTTTGTCAATAGCGCTATTGGGTTTTTTAGGAGGTTCATTCTTTTTGAATATACTGCCAAAAGGAACGCCTTTTAATTTATTCAGCGCAGGGATTATACCTTTATGTAATATTGCAATAGGTATAAAGGTAGGCGTAGGCTTATTTGCTATTTTTCTGACATTAGTAATAGTGGAGAAATCAAAGTAAGGATTGAACTATGACGCTTTATTTTTTGTGTCTTATGTTATTCTGTGTCGGGCTTTACGGCGTATTGCGGAAGCGAAACCTTGTAAAGATAATAGTCGGGCTTGGTATAATGGAATATGCCATGAATCTATTTTTTGTGCTCTTGGGCTATCGTTTCGATGGAAGGGCGCCTATAGTCGCCAGGGATCAGAACATACTTAATATGGTGGATCCGCTTCCACAGGCACTGGTGCTGACGTCTATTGTTATCGGCCTTGCTGTTACAGCGCTAATTATCTCTATTGCCATTAGGATTTATGAGAAATACGGCACTTTCGATATCACAAAGATAAAGAAATTGAAAGGATAAATGAAAGCCATAGACATTATACCTTTATTTGTTATTATCCCGCTGGCAGCGGCGTTTTTGATTTCGCTTGTCGGAAGATTTATAAAGCGCTCAAGCGAAGTCATTATTTTTATATCCAGCCTGGCGCTTCTGGGATTATCTCTCTACGCGAGATTTTTACTTAACTCCGCGCCTGGAAAGATCCTGGTTTACAAAATAGGAGGGTGGGCGCCTCCATTCGGCATTTGCATGGTGATGGACGGCCTGTCCAGTTTCATGCTTGTAACCGTAAATCTTATTGCGTTTTTTGTGGCGGTGTACTCATTGTCATACATGAATCAATATACGGATAAGCCGAAATTTTTCACATTGTTTTCTTTGATGGTTTGCGGCATGAACGGGGTGATCATAACAGGCGATTTATTTAATCTTTTTGTATTCCTTGAGATTGCTTCTATTGCCAGTTATGCCCTGGTGGCGTTCGGCACAGAGGCAGAAGAACTGGAGGCGTCTTTCAAATATGCGATCATGGGCTCAGTCGCTTCAGCCTTTATATTTATAGGGATTGCTTTTTTATACAGTTTTACATCCACTTTGAATATGGCGGATATGGCCAGGATTTTAGCTTATAAGCAGAACGCGTGGGTCATACCTTTTGCAGGGGTATTATTTTTAATGGGCTTTGGGTTGAAATCCAGCCTTGTCCCGTTTCACGCGTGGCTTCCGGATGCTCATCCGTCTGCCCCTGCCCCTATTTCTGCCATGCTTTCAGGGGTTTTAATAAAAACCTTGGGCGTATATTCTCTGGTTAGGGTTTTCTTTAATATAATAGGTTCTACTCACGGCTATCTTGGGATATTGATGTTTTTAGGCGTTGTTTCAATGCTGGTGGGAGTTGTGCTTGCTTTATCGCAGTGGGACCTTAAGAGGCTATTAGCGTACCACTCTATAAGCCAGATAGGTTATGTGGTTTTAGGCATCGGCCTGGGAACGCCTCTCGGAGTACTGGGCGGTTTATTTCATTTATTCAACCATTCGGTTTTCAAGTCGTTACTTTTCTTGAATTCAGGGTCTGTGGATTATGCTGCCGGCACCAGGGATTTAAAAGAAACAGGAGGCCTTGGAAAACTGATGCCTGTAACAGCAAAGACTAACCTGGCCGCTTCTATGGCCATTGCAGGTATACCGCCTTTCAACGGATTTTTCAGCAAGACTATAATTATTATAGCCTGCCTGCAGAAAGGATTTACCGGGTATGCGATTTGCGCGGTGATAGGCAGTATCCTTACACTATCTTCGTTTATGAAAGTGCAGAGGTTTGTTTTCCTCGGAGAGGTAAAGGACAAATTGAAAAATATCAAAGAGGCGCCTTTTGCAATGGTATTTTCTACGGTGTGCCTTGCTATTATATGCGTATTAGGAGGCCTTATGCTTTTGCCATCTTTGAGATTTTTTCTGGATGATGCAGTAAGCGTTGTATTAAAAGGCACGAGTTACGCTGGTGTAGTCCTGGAGGCAGCGTCTAAATAATGACCCGTTCGACTTCGCTCAGGGTCATCCTGAGTGCCTCGACTGCGCTCGGCATGTTTCGAGGCATGGTGAGTAGAGTCGAACCATAAGCGACGAATGGAATGAGGAGCGCGTCGAAGGATGAAAAGCAAATTAGTTTTGTTTATTTTCGGTTTTATAGTATGGTCTCTTCTGACATGGCCTTTAGATTTCCAGCATTTAGTAGTAGGCTTGATGGTCGTGGCTTTTGTAGCGTTTATTACAGGGGATTTGTTCAGCCGCAGGCCCCATCATTTTGGCCATATAACGAGGTATTTCTGGTTCTGTTATTACGTGCCTGTGTTTTTATGGGAATGTCTAAAGGCAAATATAGATGTCGCGTTAAGGGTTTTAAATCCGAAATTGCCGATTAACCCGGGCATCGTGAAAGTGAAAACTACTTTAAAGTCCGACACGGGATTGACATTTCTGGCAAATTCTATAACACTTACTCCTGGGACGCTTTGCGTGGATATAGACGCTGAAAAAGGTATACTGTATATTCACTGGATTGATGTAAAAACGCAGGACATAGATAAGGCGACGCAAGAAATAGTAGGTAAATTTGAAAATATTCTGAAAAAAATATTTGAATGATTAATAATAATACTTCTTATAAAAAACTGCAGTATTCTTCGAGCGGTCATCTAAACTTATTACGCAAGCTAAGTCGAGAAGCCCAATAGTTCTCGACTGGGTTCATGTGTATAGCCGTATTGTCCGCTCGAACAGTATTATAT
>PEUD01000093.1:0-219 GCA_002780805.1 Candidatus Omnitrophica bacterium CG02_land_8_20_14_3_00__42_8
ATTGCGGCCAGGCCGCAGGATTTGGCTGACATAGAGGCATTAAAACAAGTAGAAGAGATTAGGCGGAAAAATGCATAGGAATAAAATTAAAAAAGGATTCGCTTTTAAGCCGGATATAAAATACATAAAAGAAACAATGGATATGCCTGCTAAGTCTAAATTAGAGTGGCTTGAGGAAGCAAGAAATTTTGTTTATAGGGCATTGCCAAAGAAAAAATT
>PEUD01000093.1:252-1191 GCA_002780805.1 Candidatus Omnitrophica bacterium CG02_land_8_20_14_3_00__42_8
ATGAATGGTAATATCAAATTAGTCCTTTTACGGCATGGGGAGAGCATCTGGAATAAAGAAAATAAATTTACAGGCTGGACAGACGTTGATTTATCCGATAAAGGCATAGAAGAGGCAAAGGATGCTGGCCGCATTCTAAAAAAAGAAGGATATGTATTTGACGTTGCATTTACATCTGTCTTAAAAAGGGCTATCAGGACATTATGGCTCGTGCTGGATGAGATGGATTTAATGTGGATAGCGGTTTATAATTCGTGGAGATTAAATGAAAGACATTATGGAGCATTGCAAGGACTGAATAAAGCAGAGATGGCAGCAAGGTATGGAGAGGAGCAGGTTTTAATATGGCGCAGAAGTTATGATATAAGGCCGCCTAGCTTAGATAAAAAAGACCCAAGATATCCAGGCAATGACCCAATATATAATGATATGGATAAAAAAGATATACCTGTAACTGAGTGTTTAAAAGATACAGTAGCCAGATTCTTGTCTTATTGGCACGAGGTGATAGCGCCTATTGTAAAATCAGGTAAAAGAGTAATAATTGCAGCTCATGGAAATAGTTTAAGAGCCCTTGTTAAATACCTTGATAATATATCAGACAATGATATAGTAAGTTTAAACATACCTACCGGAATGCCGCTTGTTTACGAACTCGCCAGGGATTTAAAGCCAATAAAACATTATTATCTCGGAGACCCTGAAAAGGTCCAGAAGGCAACGGCTTCTGTGGCTAATCAGGGTAAGGCAAAAAAAATAAGCCGGGCAGCATAAGATGCTGCAGCTACAGGGACTTAACTTTACAATTTCAACAATGTCAAAATTGTAAAGTTAAGGCCGGGCACCCTTGACGATTGTATAAACGTAGGATATACTTACATCTTAGAAAAGAAAATAGGCCGTCACGAAACTCGCTCTTTTAAACAGTGAAAAATGATT
>PEUD01000093.1:1210-3077 GCA_002780805.1 Candidatus Omnitrophica bacterium CG02_land_8_20_14_3_00__42_8
GTTCGGATCGTGTTTGGCAGCAGCCAGCGCTACCGCTAACATGGTAATGTGGGCAAGAGAACATAGATTGGCGTTGGCATTCAAGCCTTTTACCGAAGACCGTTGCATAGAGAAGACGGATAAGCGAGAGAATATCCTCTCGCTCGCTGTGCGCAATGCATAAAGTTTTTTGAAGGTTTGTGAGCCGTAGTCTATAGAGGCTCGTATTGATGTATCGACATCGACGCGCAGGTTAGTTGTGCAGCCATATTTATTAGAATAAAAGCTGGGATGATTCCAAGGACAAAACCAGCCGACTTTTTTAGCGAACTTTTTGCTTAGCTTTATAGGGCAGACGTATTTATGCCTTATGCGGTTTCGGTCTTTCTCATAACATTTACCGCGTGACGCCATCTCAAAGCCGGCTAAACAAATGGGCGCGCCTTTGGATGAGATTTTAATATCAGGGTTACCGCCTCCTCTGGGATTCTTGGCGATAACAGGCTTGGCTTTCAGCTCTTTGACTATATATTCGATAATGGCGCTTGAATCGAAGGCGGAGTCGGCAGTAACGGCTTGCGGCGATATCTTAAAAGTCTTTTTGAGATACTCAAACTGCGGGATAAATAAAGTCGCTTCATGGACATTGGCCGGTTTGGTAATCTCGGCTAAAGGCAGTTCAGATAGAGCGTCATTGACTATATGATTGCGGTATCCCCAGAAAAATTGAACTTTTTTATTGCTCGGATATACGACATAAGCGCCTAACCGCGCTTCTTTATCGGTTTTAGGGAATTTATTCTTATCAAAGCGGTTTTTTACATTGGTCTTTAGATTATTCTCTTTTACCGGTGATTTAACCGGACAAGAATCGGTGGATAGATATTCTGCCTTAATTTCGCCAAGGCGTAACAGCTCTTTAACAAGGCCTTCTTTGATATGCAGGAATAACTCATTCGGCGTATATTTTAAGAAGCGCGAGAACCGCTCTTTGGAAGGAAATGATTTGAATCCGCACACTTGGGTCAGTGCGGGATAGCAGCTTAATTCTCTTGTAAGATCGGCCAGATTAAGAAGCCCTCTTAAGTTCTTGAATACAAGGGCATTGACCATAGCCGAGACCGGATATGGCGGTCTTCCCGTGTAATAGTTTTTATCTGGGATATCCAGGCAAGAGAATACAAGCTCGAGCTTTCTTAAGTAGGCTAGATTCGTGTCTTTGGTAAAGATTAAGTTGAGCTCGTACATATAATTTTACCTCCATAGTTTCGTGACAGGCGCATATTAGACCTGTCTATTATAAACCACCGTAAAGGGGTGGGGGGTAAAATCAGTCAGACGAGAAAAGACTAAAAAACATGAGGGTGTCACGAAAGTAGCGTCAGATAAAAATTGCCCTCCCCCCTGTGGCAAAGGGTTAAAAAACAGGGCTTTTAGGAGATATTTCTATAATTCTCCGACGAGAAAAGGATGGGGTGCAAAAAGAAAAGGAGATTTATTATTCTCCGACGAGAAAATAGTTTCGTGACAGCCACTTAAAATAAAGGAGGGGGGGCGAAAGGTTTCGACTTTGATAGGCTTGATAAGAGCAGCATGTTGAGGTTGTCAGGCGGCCTCATTAAAAACCTGGCACAAATTAAACGCCAACTACAATGCAGTAGCTGAAGCGGAAGCGATCCTTGCTTCCAGCGAGGCGGTAGCTGTTGCCTAATTAGGCAACCCGTTTGCAGGTTTTGCCTGCGGAATCTGACAAACGCCGTTAGCAGGCTGGCTTGCCGACTTTATGCTTTTTAGCGGCTGGCGAGGAGCATAGAAAAGGCTTTGCTTGATATGATCCCGTCCGCCGGAGATTATCGAGCGAGACCGGAAAGGCTGACTAAACATGTAG
>PEUD01000093.1:3116-5166 GCA_002780805.1 Candidatus Omnitrophica bacterium CG02_land_8_20_14_3_00__42_8
CCGCCGCCTCCACCACTCGGAAAACGGGGCGCACTTGAGGTAGTTGGAAATGACATTTTCCGTCGAAAAAATCAATGGTTCGACTTCACTGCCGTCGGCAGTTTCGCTCACCATTGACCCTGAGCCAAGTCGAAGGGTCAAGTGCCGCTCTTTTAAAATAAAGTTCGAACCAATCTTTTCCAGAAATTCTTTCTGGGATTCTAAATTTCCCTTGATTTAGTATGGTTAACTTCTCACAAAGTGTATGGTTTTTTTAAGGTGATTTCTAAGGAAGTGTCAGATAAGAATAAGGATGAGATAATTTTAAAATGTATATGGACATCTGGTCCAGATTCAGGAACGATATTCGAGGTAGATAAATATTTCGGGCTAATTTTAGATCCTGCTAACAATAAAAGCAAACTGAGTGCTATTTATTATCCCCCAAGACTAGTAGTTTTATTCTTTGAAGCTTTTGTTTCAGCAAGTGCTATTCTTGCTTTTTTAGAGTTATCGAAGAACGGTTGGTCATTGATTAAACCTTTTCTTAGTGTCTTAATTAATAAATTAGCTGTTTTATCTGCACAGATCTCAAAATTACTCAGGTGAGGGATGAGGTCGTTCTCTTTTTTGGCACCCTATAGCTAAAAAATAATTAATTTTTTTGAAAGAAAATCGCCTCCAGATGTGTCTTATATAGTATAAGGAAGAAGTTTATGTTACCAGCCTTATTTAAGACTCAAGAGGAAATAATCAAAAAACTCCGTAGCGTTGCGAGAGTTCATAGTTTTGAAAACGCCCAGACGATTTGTCATATATTTTATGATGTATTCAAAATAGCCTATTATGCTTTAGGGCGTAAGAAAAAAGGTTTACAGGACCAGGATAAAATCCCAGTTATTCTTAAAAGGCGAGAGATTACAAGTTTGGTAAAATTAATAGATTATCATCATGTGAATGATAAGACTTATGTACCAGATCATGAATTAACGCAATGTTTTGGTCCGAATTTTAGCGAAGATGATGCTTTGAAGTTTTTTGAGGCCCATATTGAAGGGAATACGAAGGATAAATTTGGAAGGCCTATTCATATAGATTTAGAAGATGGTGCAAAATTTATGTATAAAAATTATGATACAAAGATACACGAAATGAAGCCGGAATACTATTTGCCGCATAGGGGGAAAAGATTGCCTTGGATAAGGCATACTTTGCGTAATTCAACAGACATATATACCAGAATAGATAAAGAGCAGAGGGAAATAATGTATGTCTGCAAATATAACCTGCCGGATTATGATAATGAGCATAATAAATGCTATTGGATAGTGATTGTTAAGAAAAATCGCAAAGATAAAATAGCCCCATATGAATTTAAGACAGCTTTTGCTGTTATTAAATATAATAGCTTACTTAAAAGGTTAGAAAGATATCAGCCAATTATAGAAATACCGGGCGTATAAAAATCTTGACAAAGTAATGTTGTATAAGGTATACTTAAAACTACCATAATAATAGATAGTCTATTCGCCAAGTCTGCCTGGTGGGATTGGCGATCATGAGTATCTATTCCATTGCACCAGCAAATGAAAAGCTAGCCCCTTTGTCAGAAATGGCAAAGGGGCTTTTGTTGTATACTTTGTGATTAAATACCTTGAAGAAAAGCTTTACCTAAAGTATAATATTTTTAAACCAAAATTTACTCTTAAAAAGACATTGCGTTTTTGTTTCTTTTCCTCACAAAAGGCAAATTTTGGGTGGGGGCAAAATTTGCCTTTTGTGAGGAGCATTTGAGCTGGCTCGGCATCACGCCGTCACAAGTGTTTTTCATAGGAGCTTAGACGGGATAGCGGACGAGCCCTATTAGTTACACATATGCGAGGACGCACACGGCCGCAGGCCGGGTGCGGGCGGCCTGCGGCCGTGGCCGAGTCTCGTTGAAAAGATTATTGTTTTTGAGATTGCTTCGCCCCTTCGGGGCTCGCAATGACAGATTCTTTCTTAAAATACGTTCGAACGAAACGGTAAACGTACCACCACTCGGACCAGTTCGAAATTTTGTACCTGTCAC
>PEUD01000068.1 GCA_002780805.1 Candidatus Omnitrophica bacterium CG02_land_8_20_14_3_00__42_8
TGGTTATATCAGCCTTTATCATCGGAGAATCTTTTATATCGACCCTTATAAAATTTACGCCTATATTGGCCGGAGCTGGTTTAAATTTAAGGTTAACGGCTACCCCTGTATGAAGGCCTACACCGCTTAATTCAATTGACTTTTTTATTGTCCTCTGCTCCATTGCTCTCCTTATGGCACACTAAAGTGTGCCCTACAGCTGCTATGGCTGCTAAGCTTTATTATTTTCTTTATTTGCGGATTTTAATTTCTCAACCTCTTCTTCTAATTGTTTTACCTTTTTAAATAAATCAGGGAGTTTTTGGGTAAATGCGTGAATTTTCTTAGCCAGGATATGTGGTTTGGCGGGATATCCTGAAACACAGGTATTTGGAGGTATAGATTTTGTAACGCCTGACTGAGCCGCTATCACAACGTTATCTCCAATGGTAATATGGCCGATAACGCCTGACTGGCCCGCAATCGTAACATTCTTGCCTATATCCACGCTGCCTGATATACCGCTTTGCGCGACTATTATAGAATTTTCTCCTATAGATACATTATGGGCGATCTGGACAAGGTTATCTATTTTAGTGCCTTTTTTTATAATGGTTTTATCAAAACGCGCCCTGTCAATAGTGACGTTGGCTCCTATCTCCACATCGTCTTCTATTATAACTGTCCCTATCTGCGGAATTCTATGATGCACGCCTTGCACCGTGGAGAACCCGAAACCGTCGCTGCCTATAACGGTCCCGCCGTGGATAACTACCTTGTTTCCTACCGTCACTCTTTCTCTTATTATTACATACGGATAGATAACACAATCTTTTCCTATTTTAGTATGATGGCCTATATAAACTCCGGCGTATAAAATCGTATTATCTTTTATCTCGGCATTGTCTTCTATCACGGCATACGGCTCTATCGCGACATTTTTCCCTATCCTTACCCCATCTCCTATGATAACTGTGGGATGAATGCCTTTGGGCCTCCTGACTTCATTCGGCGACAGTAAAGACACCATCTTCGCAAATGCCAAAGATGGGTTCTTGGTCCGTATAATCGCCTTAGGCGCTGCCTTAACTTCCCTGGATGTTATAATAGCCGATGCCCTCGTGCGCCCCATAAGAGGCAGATATCTTGAATTAGCGATAAAAGTGATATCCCCTTCTTCCGCCTCTTTTATGCCACAGATGCCTGTTACAACGATGTTCTCATCGCCTACTATTTCACCGTCTATGATGCTGGCTATCTCTTTTAAGGTCTTCTGCATATCGTAACGCTCCTTTGCCTCATTTGCCCGGCGCGGTTTTGCATTTATCGTTTAATATCTTTATAATTTCGTTCGTAAGATCCATTCCAGAATCGCCGTATAAAAGCACCCTGTCATTTACAATAATTGAATATCCGTTTTTTTCGCCGTATTCTTTTATGACATCGCTCATCTCTTTCAAGATATCTTTTACCATATTATCTCTGTCTTTTGTGAGGCCTGTCTTTGCCTCCTGGTCAAATTCCTGGAGAGATTTTATCTTCGATTCTATGTCTGCCTCTTTTTTCTCGCGGCTATTCTTATTCATGAGTTCCAGCTCTCCCTTCATCCTTCTTATATCCTGCACGAGCTTTTCTATTTCCTGCTGTTTCAGATCGCCTTTAGCCTCCAGCTCTTTGTCAAAATCCTTTGTCTTCTGGTATTCGTCGAATGCCCTGGATAAATCTATATAACCGATCTTGCCCTGCGATTCAGCAAAGGCTAAAACAGAAAATAAAGATATACATACGCAACTCAATATAATTACAAAAAATTTTTTCATATATTAACTCCTAATAATGGCACACTAAAGTGTGCCCTACAGCTGCTATAAGCTGCTTTAGAACCCCCTGCTCATGCTGAAGTGTATCCTTCCGGTGCCGCTCTGGTCATCTCCATGATTAACGGGAAAACCATAATCTAATTTAACAGGCCCTATGGGAGTCTTAATCCTGATGCCTACGCCGGCGCCTATCCTAATACCTCCCGACGATACCCCTCCCTTTGGTTTACTGTCAGGCACGTGCCATATATTCCCCGCGTCTATAAAAAAAGCACCTTTCAAGTTTTCTATTATCGGGACCGTGAGTTCCGCGTTGGCAATAGCCAGTGTCCCGCCTCCTATTGGATCTCCCGATTGATCTTTTGGGCTTACGTCTCGTTCTTTAAAACCTCTGATGGTGTATGTGCCGCCCGCAAAAAATCTTTCATAGACAGGCACGGCTCCGTTATTCCCGCCGTAAGTAGTAACCACCCCGTCTCTTAATTTTAATTCCAATAGAAAAGGCCCTATCATGGAATAATGGCTTATTGAATTGAAAAATTTAGCGAAATCCTTATCGCCTCCGAAAGGCCCTCCGGCCACCTCAATAGACCCGGTAATGACAGAACCCTTGATGGGATTAAACTTATTGTCTGTTGTATCTTTGGTAAGCTGTGTTATAGTGCTGCATATGGTGTTCTTGCCTTCTTCGTCTTTTAAGGCCTGTGAAACATTACTATCCAGGTTGGCGATATCAACGCTTTCTATCTTGTAAGTAAGGTCTCCTCTAAGGGTTTCACTGAATTCCTTGCCAAATCTTATATCGCCGCCCCGCCTTGTTTCATCATAAGCATATCCGGTGGTACCGCTCTTATCGTGTTCTGAGGCATATAAATCAATCCCGAAAGAAATGGGCTTATCGAATATCCACGGCTCTGTCCAGCTCAGTAAATAATTTTTGCGGGTAGAACCGAATTCTCCTCTTAACCTGAGGTCCTGCCCATCTCCGGTAAACGTGGGGAAATTCAACATGTCAAAATTCTTCTGCTCTATTTCCACAAACCCTATGAGTTTATCTATTGAACTGAACCCGCCGCCAAAGCTGAATTCTCCTGTCTTTGTTTCTTTCACGTCAACTACCATATCTCTTTTATCCGGCTCGGCTGTCTCTTCCGTATCAAATGTTATATCTTCAAAGTACCCTAAGTTGTAAAGCCGCTCTTTGCTTCTCTTTAATTTGGCTCCGTCATAACGTTCGCCCGGCTTTATTCTCAATTCTCTGCGTATAACCACGTCTTTTGTCTTGGTATTCCCGCGTATATTAATTTTATTTACATACGCCACTTCTCCTTCTGCGAGGGTATAGGTAATATCAACCTTGTCTGTTTCCATATTTAAAAGCGTGTCAGGCCTGACCCTGGCCATTATATACCCTTTATCAAAGTAATGTTCCTGGATACTTCCCACGTCATTATGCAGCCCTTCTTCCGTGAATGTAGCGCCAGGCTTCATCTTTAAAAGGGCCTTGAGCTCCTCTTCTGAAAAAACAATATTGCCGGCGACTTTTATATTTCCTGTTACGTATTTTCTGCCCTCTTCTATGCGCACAACAAGCTCAATCCATTTTTTTCTGGCCTTTTCCTGAAAAATAAGCTCATTTACCGGTTTTACATCCAGATAGCCTTCCTGTTTATAAAAATTTTTAATGCGCTCCATGTCGTCTTCCAGCACCTCTTTTTTATAAACCCCCGAACGGAAAAATCCGGCTGTCCTGGATTTCATGATTTTCATTATGCGCTTATCGCTGAATGCCGTATTGCCTATCACATTTATTTTTTTTACGGCCGCCCTTGCGCCTTCGTTTATTGTAAATATGGCGCTGGAAGCAGTATTTTTTTCATCAACTTCTATCTTATAATCCACGGTTACCCACGGATAACCTTTTTTCTCATACAGGTCTTTTATGCTGTCTGCGTCTTTTTTGAGTTTTCTTTCATCGGCGAATTCTTTCAGTTTTGACCCCACCGCGCTTTCCAGTTTCCTGGAATCAAAAACCTTGTTCCCGATAAAAATTATTTTGGCAAGAGGGGCTTTTTCGGTAACAGTAAATATCACGCTCACTCCGTCCTGCACATCTTCCATGGATACGCTTACATCGCTGAAAAACCCCAAAAGATATAATCTCTTTATATCTTCATCTACAACTTTCTGGGAAAACGCGTCGCCTTTTTTTGTTTTCAATTTTGACAGGATAGTAGCGCCCGAAACAGTTTGATTATTCTTTACGTCAACATATTTTATCAGCTTTTGGCCCGGCTCTTCTTCGGCAATAACAGGAGAATGGCTGATGGCGCAGGTTAACACAAAACAGAAAGCTAAAATTATGGCTATATTTATTTTAAATTTTCCCATTTAATAAACTAATATATCACATACAGAAAACTATGTCAATGCAAACTCGACATCTAAAACACCTCTTCGCTTGCTAATCTTTCTTCCTTTGAAGCAAGATTGTCAAACTTTACGTAATCCTTGATAAACACAAGTTTTATAGAACCTACCGGGCCGTTACGCTGCTTTGCTATAATTACTTCGGCTATGCCTCTATTTTCCTCTGTAGGGTTGTAATATTCCTCTCTTAAAAGAAGCCCTACCAAATCAGCGTCTTGTTCTATGGCTCCGGATTCCCGTAAATCAGAAAGCTGGGGCCTCCGGTCCTGGCGGCTTTCCACTGCCCTTGAAAGCTGGCTGACTGCTATGACCGGGACACTCAATTCTCTCGCCAGGGCCTTTAACGAACGGGATATCTCTGATATCTCCTGCTGTCTATTCTCAGAACCCGGCATGCCCTGCATTAATTGCAGATAGTCAACAATTATAAGTTGTATATTACGCTGCGATTTCAATCTTCTTGCTTTTGCCCTCAACTCCAGTACAGAAAGCCCTGCCGTATCGTCTATGTAAATAGGCGCGTCCGAAAGTTTTCCTGCGGCATTTGTAAGCTTGGGCCAATCTGTCTGTGATAAAAAACCTGTCCTGACATTATGCGCGTTCACCCTTGCGTGAGAACACAGCATCCTCTGCACAAACTGTTCTTTTGACATTTCCAAGCTGAATATAACAAGCGGTATCTTTTCCGCCACGCCGACATGTTCTGCTATGGAACTTACGAGAGCGCTTTTGCCCATTGACGGACGGCCCGCAAAAACTATCAAATCCGACGGATGCAGCCCTGCGGTTATACTGTCAAAATCGCTGAATCCGGTAGGGATCCCTGTAACATGCGCTTTTTTCTGATATAACTGATCTATGGTTTCTATGCTGTCCTTTATTATCTCTTTGAGCGGCACAAAACTCGACTCTACTTTTTTAGAAGAGATATCGAATATTATGCGCTCGGCCTTATCTAAAATCTTTGCCACTTCTCCGTGACTTTCATAACTT
>PEUD01000014.1 GCA_002780805.1 Candidatus Omnitrophica bacterium CG02_land_8_20_14_3_00__42_8
TGGACGAAACTCTCTCCTACGGCGTTATCCCAACAGTCGCCCTTACGGCTCATGCTTGGTATTATCTGGTATTTTTTAAACAGCTCTTGATAATCACCGCTGGCGTATTGGCTGCCCCTGTCAGAGTGATGAATAAGGTAGTAAGGTATAAGGTAGGGGACGGTTCTGTTTTCTATCCCAGACCTGTCCCTGATTTTGTATTCAACCTGTCCCTTGTTTAAAAAAATATGTAAAAAATATGCATAAAAATCACATCTGAGGCCGTCATATATAGTAGGAGGTGATATATATGCCAAGAGCTGCTAGGTTAATATTAGATAATGCCTGCTACCATGTAATAACCAGAGGCAACCAAAAACAGGATACATTCAAAGAGCATGAGGATTTCTATGCTTACTTAGGGTTACTTTCCAAATATAAGAAACGCTTTGATTCAAAGATCTATGGGTACTGCCTTATGAGTAACCATGTACATTTAATAATACAGTCTGATAGCTTAAGCAGGTTCATGCACGGGATTAACTTGTCTTATGCCCAGCACTTTAAGTATAAGTACAATACAATAGGCCATTTCTGGCAAGACAGATATAAAAGCTTTATTATACAGAAAGTTGAGTATATCTTAAACTGCATAGCCTATATAGAATATAACCCTGCAAGAGCTAAAATAGTACTTTCTCCGGAAGATTATCCTTGGAGCAGTTATAAGGCTAGGGTTTTGGGAAAGAGCGATTGCTTATTAGATCCACTTATATTGTAGGGACAAGCCTGAGATTAAAACCAGGGACACCTCTGGGATTAGTTTTAGAACCGTCCCCTTTTATACATTATACTACAATTGCGCCGCTCATCAGCCGCGGTAAAAGCAGGTCCCGGGCTTGGGCGAGGAGTTGATTTTGGCTTCTTAATAAAGAACATTCTTCAAGCAAAGGATTAACAATCTCAGAATATAACTCTACTAAATTCAGCACAGGAAATAACACTTTGATTTTTTTTAAGCTGGCATCATTGAGAGAAACCTGCGTGGCTCCTGTTGCAAAATTATTTTTATACTGAACAAACTCATAAGATGTCAGAAGGCCAAATAAAAAACCTAAGTATTTTTCGTCTGCAGTAAACCCAACCATTCCTGTCGATAATAATATTTTTTCAAGCAAATCAGAATTTCCCTTGTTAAAATACAAAACCTTATCCGTGTCCTTCATTTTCGCAAAGTATACGGTATTAATTCTTGGCGCAATGTCTGCTCGGCTTGGTCTGTTCTCGTAATCAACTTCTTCTCCATTCCCCGTAATGCTTGTACCGTCAATTTCTGAAGTTTGACAATATTGACGAATATCCGTAAACACCGGGACACCAAGGGGCGCTTTTTTGAATAAATTTATTTTTGTAAATGGCAAATATTCCCACTCGGCAGGCATTTTCTTTCCACCGCAATCAACTAACTTCACTTTTTCATGACCTGGGAATTTAAAATACACAAACCACTCGCGGAATAATAGCCGTACCGATTCTTCCAAAAGCTGGATGCGGCGACGGTTGGTGTCGATAAGTTGATCATAAAGATCAACAAAGGATACAATATTTTTTTGATCTGGCAGAGCTGGATAATCAACAAATAACTTTTGTAGGTCGCTCCCTCTTATTCCAGCCTGCACACCCTGCTGCACAATTGACCGCATGCCCGAATATGGGGATTTAAAATAATAATAATAGAAGAGGGAATCGGCTTTATCTTTGTCCAGTCTAACCCGAATAATATGTGATTCAAAAGTTGTTTTTTCATGAACTCTTTCAATTATTGAAGCTTTTCCGGCACCAGACAAAACAAGAGACTGGCGGGCGAAAAGCAAGTCCCCCTCTTCAACGCACATATCATTGATTTCCCTAGGAGACATAGATACTAATTCCATCGGAATATCACCAATTCGATCGTATGCGAATAATTCCCCCATGTTAATCATCTTATATCCCGAACCACGAACACTTTCAGGTCGACTTAAACCATTTCTGGAAGGAATAGAATATAAATCACCAAATTTTACTTTTTGATATGTGCTTTTCATATCCTCAACTTCTTAAATTTATCACTAATCTTTTTTGCCAGATCGGCGGATTGAGCGTTGAGGCTTTCCAACTCCGCATGAATTGACTTCATAGTTTCCCCAAAATCAAAATCCGGGTCTTCTTCCTCCGGCGCAACGCCTACATATCTGCCGGGCGTGAGACTGTAGTCATTTTCTTTGAGTTCGGCTTTATCCACCAGCTTGACCAATCCTTCTACATCGCAAAGTTTTTCTTCCGGAAAGCGTTCTATCAGCCATTCAATCTGATGATAAAAATAGCGGACAAGTTTTAGTTGATTAACGGTAATATCCCGCGCTGTTTCAACTTGCTTTTTGAGACTGGCAATTTCTTTGGTATTCCATTTGTCGCTCTCTTTGGCGCTATGCGTATTTAAACACAAATCAATTAAGCGATTAGCGAGGCGATACATCAATTCTGCTTCTTTGATGAGCTTGTTATTTTCTGCTGCTGCTGGTTCCAATTCTTTGAGCACTTCGACGAGTTTAATATTCTCTTTGTTTTGCTTTTTCCACCAAACGCTTTTTTCCTGCGTCAGCTTAGCAAATGCCTGACTTCCGCTCGTATACGCCTTCAGGCAATCGACTAATTCTTTGATTGTTTCTATTTGTTTCCCGTCTTTGGGAAGTGTCGCCAGAAACGGTTGAAGCTCTTTGTTTAATTTGGCAAAAACAGTGGCGTAATCTTGCTCAAGAGCAATGCTCTTCACCACTTCATTGAGCGTGATGGAAATATAATTTACTACCAAATCATGAAAGCGCTTGTTCTCGCCGCGATAGAGCCAGATGATAGAGAGAATGTTCTGCAATTGCTCCGGGCTGAAATCATAGATTTTGCGCGTCACCTTGCGAAAAACGTTGCGCGCGTCAATCATCAGTACTTTATCTTTCCGCTCTGCTGATTTCGCTTTATTAAAAAACCACAGCTCGCACGGAACTGTACGGGTATAGAAAAAGTTGGAGCGAATAGAGATCATAATATCCACATGACCTGTCTCAATCAGTTTTTCCCGTACTTTGGCTTCACCGCCGCCAGCACTTGAGGCCTGAGAAGACATTACAAATCCGGCGCGGCCTTGCTGGGTTAGGTAACTATAGAAATAACTAATCCAAACGTAGTTACCGTTACCAACTTTGCCTTTCTTATTCACTCCAGGCAGACCAAACGGCAACCGGGGGTCGTTCTTGATTTTATCCGCGTCAATCTCATCCACATTAAACGGAGGATTGGCCATCACAAAATCGGCTTTCTTTTCGTATAAATCTTTGGCTTCTTTGTCATAGTAAGTAATCGCCTTTTTAATATCACCAACTAGCCCATGCACCGCCAAGTTCATTTTGGCGAGTTCAATCGTCGTGCCGTTTTTCTCCAGTCCATAAAAATTTAGTTTGTCATTTGGGTTCTGGTGCAGATTTTCTACAAAACGAGCGCTCTGCACAAACATGCCACCACTACCACAAGCGGGGTCCAACACCGTGCCTTTTTTTGGCTCTAATACATTGGCTATGAGCGAGACTAAAGACACCGGCGTAAAAAACTCACCGCCGTCATGAGCTTTTTGATCGGCAAATTGAGTCAGGAAATACTCATAGATTCGCCCAAATACATCGCCCGTGACTTTTTTGAGTTCATCAGGATTCAATGCCTTGAGTAAATCCCCTAATATTTTGTTGTCCAATTCTCGGTATTCTTTTTTTGGTAAAACACCCTTCAGACTAGCATAATCTCCTTCGATTGATTCCATCGCATCAATAACAGCCTTGGCGCGATCATCGCTGTCTTTCAAGCCAACCAGATAATCAAATTGAGCTTTGGGTTGTAAAAATATAGCGGATTTTTTACTGTAATCTTCTTTGGTTAACCCTCTTTTTACACCACCTCTAGTAGCTGTGTTAGTAACCTCGATATCATCTTTAACTGTCAAATAACGACTGTACGCATGGCGTAAAAATACCAAACCCATCACCGGCATAAAGTATTGATTGCTGGCAAAATTGGAATTAGCCCGCAATGTATCCGCCGCGCTCCAGAGCCTTTTTTCGATTGCTTCGATGTTTTCTAGTTGTGGCATAGTTTTATTTTACTTAAAAAGTAATCCTTTCTCTTTAAAGCTGATATATCCGTCATCCGTAATAATAATATGATCAAGCACTTCAATATCAAGAATTGCCCCTGATTGAATCAATTTTTCGGTAATCTTAATATCTGCGTCTGACACTTCCATGTTTTTTGACGGATGGTTATGCGCCAATATTACGGCAGAAGCAAAATGCCGAATTGCAGGCTCAAACACTTCCCTCGGATGCACCAGCGTTTCCGTCAATGTGCCAATAGACACCGTTTCTTTGCGAATGAGTTGATTGCGGGCATTGAGATACAGCACCATAAAATATTCTTTTTGCTTGCCTCGCAAATCAGCAAGCTGAGCAACGGTTGCTTTTACAGAATCAAGGATAGGAAGAGATTCATTAAAAGATCCAACCGCGCGTCTGCCAAGCTCCAAAGCCGCCTTGATAGTAATAGCTTTGGTATTTTCCAGCCCCTTAATGCCGACCAGTTCATCTTTCGTGACGGCTAAAAATTTTGATAGGGGGTATTTTTTCAAAGCTTCCTTTGCAATATCCAAGGCGCTCTTACTAGCTCGCCCGGTACGAATAAGAATTGCCAAAAGTTCGGCATCACTTACATTTTCTGCTCCCTTTTCATCCAGCTTTTCTCTGGGCCTCTTATGTTTTGGTAAGTCTTTAATTTTTGGCATAATTTATTCTTTCCTCATATACAAAGCTACTTCTTTCCGGTGGACATTTCTCCCTCGTCCTGTCTTCCTCCGGCCAGGTTTTAATGCCCGATATTTTGTTCATTTATATACATTTTACCCACACACGCACACACACAATTTTCATTGACAAAATACCATTTATGAAGTATACTTATAAATGAGCGGTAAGACCGCTGTGGGTTGTTCTAGGTGTTCCCTTCCGTATGGTTGGCTATAGCCTAGACATAACAAACTTACAGGGCGCGCTCATTTTTATTTTATGGTAAATACAAATCCTCATACCTAACCTTATCTTGATTGTAAATTTCTAACCATTCAGAATCATTTTTTTCATACTTTCGAAAAATACCCCAACAAAACATATCCGCTGCCTGTAAGCCGGCATTTTCATGCGATAGATAGTGATAAATATCGAGCGGAACCTTTGGGTCAAGCCTGCCTTTTAACGCCCTCATAATATATGAATTAAACTCTTGGATCTCCGGCTTAGACTTGCTTTTATCCACAATAAGCTCAACCCTGGTAATCGCTTTTTCAAATGGTATCTTATCCATAACAAGCCTGGCTATATAATTATAGACGCGCTCTTTGTCTTTTGATAGTTTCTCATAAAGGCGCCTTTTATTTAACGTAAGGGCGTAAATACCGCATTTAATATTTTTACATCTTTCATAAAAATACTTTTTTACTTCCAACGATGTTTTCGAGCCCTTAAGCTCAGATGCATTATTTTTCTTTTTATAAAGCTTGCGGTTTATTGTACATTTTACGCAATTAATGAGCGCGCGGTTTTTATCAATTCCGCTTATGGCGAGGATTGTGATAGTGAAGAATTTGGAAGGTTTCTTATTTACAAAATCAAAACCCAGATCACCACTTTCATCTAAGTATAAAAACCACATAACCTCACAGCCTTTCGCAATTAAACAAAAAACCTTCGCCTTGTGGGCGAAGGTTTTTATTATTTTAGCGTGGCGGATTTAACCCTTCTAACTGCGCCACTTTTCTAATTGTCTTTGAATGTAATTCTACCATGACGATCGGGTCCGTCAATTGTTTTTTTGGCCGTTTTCGACCTTATTGCTTAATATTATATCACTAATATATAAATAAGCAAGCGGGATCACGCCTTCTTCGCCCAGTGTAAACCGCGTCCACCCCCGGGGAGTCTGATTGCCACCCCGGGGGTGTTTATTCGCCTTATACGCAAAATCTAGGTCTTAGGCAGCCAGATTTCTTTGCCGTCAAAAACGACTAAAATGGCCCTTGGAGTTTCTTTTATAAGCAAAACATCCACCCATATGTATGTTTCTGAATATAAGACGAATTTTAACAGGTTTTTTAAGCTAAACATAGGCCTTACAGAATGCCTTTCTTTTTTAGAAATTCCCTATCCTCTTCGCTCATTCCCTGAAATATATTACCTACTTTATTCTTTTCTCTTTCTTTACT
>PEUD01000018.1:0-5193 GCA_002780805.1 Candidatus Omnitrophica bacterium CG02_land_8_20_14_3_00__42_8
TTTTCTTCGCCTATCTTTTTAAGGAATTTCGCCTTTACTATCCCACTTACCTCTTCTATAGAAACAAGATTATTCACTTTCAAAAAAGCCCCGAGCATAGGCATATTAGGCATCGGGATTTTTAATGTTTCCAAAGCAATATTTGTAGCGTCCACAGTGCCTACCTTCCCTTTTTTAAGGCCTATTTTTTTGCGTATCTCATCCGGAGATTTATCACTATTCACAAGAAGCACGCCATCTTCCTTCAAGCCTTCTGTCACATCCACTACTCCCAAAAGAGTGGGGTCTATAACAATAACCACATTAGGATTTTTTACAGAACTATGGACATATATAGGTTCGTCGCTTATGCGGGTATATGCCTTCATAGGAGCTCCCGCCCTTTCAGGCCCATACTCAGGGAACGCCTGTATGTATTTACCTATATCAAGGGCCGCTTCTCCTAAAAACTGAGACGCTGTTTTTGCCCCCTGGCCGCCTCTTCCGTGCCATGCAACTTCTACCATTGACATAATTACCCTCACCCTAACCCTCTCCCATAAATGGGAGAGGGCATTATTTTAAAAAACGTCTTTTTATTGTATAACCCTGCTATATATTTGTCAAGTTCGATTAGATACAGGAAGCCTTCCCTCAAGAGCCCTTATCAGGGTGGCCTGGTCTATATACTCCAGGTTCCCGCCCACAGGAATGCCATACGCAATGCGGCTTATTTTGATCTTTAAGGGCTTGATGCACTCTGAAAGATACAATGCAGTGGTCTCGCCTTCCGCGTTTGAATCAGTGGCAAGTATTACTTCCTTTACCTTATCCTCTTTGATGCGGCTTAAAAGCTCTTTTATCCTTAATTCTTCAGGCCCGATGCCATCCAGAGGAGCTATAACTCCGAAAAGTACATGATACACGCCTTTGTACCTGCCTGATTTTTCTATAAGTATCAAATCTGTCGGCTCTTCCACAACGCAAACCGTGGTTTTATCCCTTCTGGGGTCACTGCAGATAGAACAGATTTCCTTCTCGCTGAGATTCCCGCATTTCTCACAAAACCTCATGTCTTCTTTTACCCTGCGTATCACGGAAGAAAATTTTACCATTTCATCGCCGGGCGCCTTGAGCACATAAAAAGCCATCCTTTCGGCAGTCTTTGCGCCTATGCCCGGCATTTTCTTAAAACAATCTATTAATTCCTGCATGGATTTTGTATAAGCGCTCATATCAGTTATTCTTGGTTGACTTAAAAATTCTGCCGCCGAATATATTCAGCGCGGAACCAATCACAGGCTCTTTAGCCTTTAATTCTTCCTTAATAACATTAGCGCCAGGCACAGGTTCTTTTTGTTTTTTATCGGTCGCAACAAAACTCATCTTTACAGGCATGTCCATTATCTGCGAGAGCACCTGCTCTATGGCGTCTTTACTGTGTTTTTCTTCAAGCACTTCCCTGTGAAAATTCAATTCCTTCGGAAATCCTATTATTATTGTATTGCCGTTTACAGAATCAGGCTCTCCTTCCGCGAGGTAAGAAGAGATGGACATCTTTTTAACCGCCATGGCTTTCACAAGTATGGGCCAGGCATTTTTAACTCTGGTCATATCTATTGATTCCTGAGCGACGCTATCCTGGCCAGGCGCAGGGTTAGGCCTTTCCGGCTTTTTGATGTTTTCAGAGGCAGGAAAGATTTTCTTTAAAAAAGATTTTTCCTGGGGCGCTGCAGCCGGCTGCGGTTTGGGCGCCTCGCTAACGACAGGCCCTGCATCCTGTAATTTAGAAAGTATTTCCTCTATTGAAGCAATGGATTCCCTGGAAGCAAGCTTTATCATTGAAAGCTCAAAAACTATTCTTTCGGGAAGAAGCTGTCTTATCATCTTAAGGCCGCTGGAGATGACGCTTATGATATAAAATATATCTCCCTGCGTAAACGAATCCGCCTGCTTTTTAATCCTGTCTATAGAATCTTTTGGAAGGCTTATTATTTCATCAGACACTATTCCAGATTTGACTATCATTATATTTCTAAAATGTTCCAGAAGTTCCATAAGAAATTGCTTCGCGTCCTTGCCTGAATTCAATATCTCATCCACCAGGTGAATGCCTGATTTTACATCCTTATTAATAATAAGTTCCGCGCTTTTAAAGAGCGTCTCCTGGTCTATCATGCCAAGCGATTCTATCACATCCTTTAGATGAATTTTGCCTTTGCTGAAAGACGCTATCTGATCAAGGATGCCTTCCGCGTCGCGCATGCTTCCGTCAGATGCCTTTGCGATATATAAAAACGCGTCCTCGTCTATATTCAGGTGTTCAACTTTACTGATCTCGCGAAGCTTCGCCATGATGTCCTTCATCTGTATGCGCCTGAAATCAAACCTCTGACACCTGGAAAGTACAGTAGGTAAAACTTTATGCGGTTCTGTAGTGGCAAATATGAATTTTACGTGCGGCGGCGGCTCTTCTAAGGTTTTTAAGAGAGCGTTAAAAGCCTCTGTCGTAAGCATATGCACCTCATCTATGATGTATATCTTGAAATGGCCTTTTAAAGGGGAAAATTTTACAGTCTCTCTAAGATTCCTGATCTCGTCTATGCCGCGGTTTGAAGCGCCGTCTATCTCTATCACGTCCATGCTGGAACCTGACGTTATCTCTTCGCAGGAGCTGCACACGTTGCATGGTTTTATAGAAGGCCCCTTTTCACAGTTCAGTGCCTTGGAAAATATCCTGGCAGTAGATGTCTTGCCTATGCCCCTGGGCCCTGCAAATAAATAGGCGTGGTGGAGCCTCGCCATTGAAATAGCATTCTTAAGGGTAGTGGTAATATGCTCCTGGCCTACTATCTCGTCAAAATCCTGGGGCCGCCATTTACGCGCAAAAGGTAAGTATGCCATAAGTTAAAATTTTATCACAGATTATGAATAAAAGAAACTAAAAATAAAAATTAGAATTGAGGTTATTGCTGTAAATATATTACGCGCCAAGCTGTTTCATCCAAAGGCAGGCTGTCCGGATGAGTCCTGGCGCAGGATAAAATACGGTCTGGATTACCGAGCAGGCCCAAAGGAACCTTCAGGGTCAATTCATTATCCTGCGTTTCAATTTCAATATTTTTAACCTGCAGAGGCTGTTTTTTATCCCTGACGTGCAATCCCAGGCTGTCTGCCCTGATATATAATTTAGGCATTTTGTTGAAATCTGTTTTACGATTATACCCTATAAGAAAAATAGAAACGCCTAAATCCTTATTTATCTTTTTCTTTAAATGAAACCTCGCGAGCAGTCTGCCGCCACTAACCGCATAGGCAATATCAGGCACTATGTTGTTTTCCTCATCTTTCTTGTATTCAGGATCTGTTTCAAGACTATGATAAACCTTTAGATCCTGCCATTTGATTTCTCCAGAATCCCCCGGATCTAATCTGAGCGTTGGAAAATCCCCGAAAAGCTCATTACTGCGGCTGAATGTAAATAGATATTTTGGATTGGATGCATTCTGGCTCTTATAAAAAGCTGTGGTATCCCGCTTTATCTTTATCTCTTCTTCTGTTAATTTCAAACTATGCCACGCTATCCCGTTATCAGCTAGTGAATCGGGCGGTTCCAGTGCTATTTCAGGATGATAACCCCGCGGAAGAGGCCAGCGCGCGACATGTATAATATAAGGCAAAACCTGAGGAGAGTTAATCTTCCCTTCTAAATTCCACAAGGCAACTTGTAAAAATAGATATAATGACCTGTGGTCCCTGTTTACATCTGCAGGATGAGAAACAAATATCTTTGTCGGTTTAAAATCTAATATTATTTTTTCTATGTCCTTAAGAACGCTTTCTCCTACGTAAGGAGCACCGGGAGACATGGCTTCGGGATAAGAAACTTTGGATACCCTTGTAAATAAGCCCTTGTATGAGGCCACTTTCCCCCAGTATTTAGTAAATATCTCCGGCGTGCCAAAATCAGGGTAGCCTAAAAATATCAGGTCTGTCTGTTTCAATCCCAAAGAAACCATAGCCCGCACAGTTTCTTTTCTCCTTACTTCTCCCATGTGCAGGAATTCGCCTTTTCTGAAGGTGATTCTTTTTTCATACACAATAAATGCCAGCTCATTACTGTCGCCGTTTGTATAACAGACGACCTTTAATTTTGCATTTTTTTTCAAGGCGTTCTGTATGGCTCCGCACGCGCCTATAGTCTCATCGTCAGGATGCGGGGCTAGGATCAGCACCCTGTCATTTTTAGTAAAATTAACAGAACCTTTCTCCGCCTCTGCGGCCGCAGGAAAACACGAAACTAAAAATATGCAAAAAATTATTATAGAGATTATTCTGCGCATTATTTTTTACTGAGAAAAAGGATAAGTTTACCCGCTAACCATATGAAAAATACTAGAATGGCAATGCTTAACACAAGGCGTAAAATAAAGGCTATTAAGAGAAGGAGCGGAAAAAGCAAAAAACCCAGGCTCGCAATCACGCCAACAAATATTAAAAATACCATCCCCGTAAGAAATGCTTTCATATCATTTGTGCCAGAAAAATCTGATGTACTCCCAGATTTCTATTAATATAACCGCAGTGACTGTGGTCAGCATGGAAACTATTTCTTTTTTTATCCAGAAAGATTTTAATGCTGCATACTTATTAAGCCTTAATAGGTAATCAATCCTTGGAAAATACTTAGGGGTCATTTTGCAATATTCTTTGTACTCATGGCCAAACCTCTCCAGAAGCGCCCTTTCTTCTTTTTTTATCTGAGGAATATAGATTAATAAAAAAACAGCGCTAAACAAGAAAAAAAACCAAAGCTCCAATAACATCACCACAACCCCAGTACCTATTATAAATGTCCCGAAATACATAGGGTTTCTGATAATAGCATATGGGCCGTCTTTTACCAGGGCGTTGCCGTTGGAAGATTTTTCTTCTTTATACCCTCTTGCCGAGATGCGAAATAAAAAGCCAAACAATATAAGGCCCATGCCGGCCGCATTCAACAGCCCAGCCAGGACAGCCTGCCTCTGGTGAAGGAATACGAAATTAGAGAGCATAATAACTGCCCCCAAGCCTAAAAACATAAGGCCACCCTGTATTTTTATGCGGATTTTCATGATAAATATTTATATAACTGTGTATCTGTTGACTAAATATAACCAAGAATGAAGCTTAACATATTGCCAGTCTTGTGGTATACTATTCTCCAGGGGA
>PEUD01000018.1:5253-6330 GCA_002780805.1 Candidatus Omnitrophica bacterium CG02_land_8_20_14_3_00__42_8
CTCCAGGGGAAAGGAGGGTTCGTATGCCACGAACGATCAGTATTACGCGGGAGCTTGATACCAAGCGTATCAGTAAGCTCCTTGAGAAAGAAGCTCGCCGGAGGATACGGGAACGGCTCCAAGCGCTTCTTTTGGTTCATGGAGGAGAGGATGCCCAAGACGTCGCTGGAAAAATCGGCCGTTGCAGACAGGTGGTCTCTTCCTATATTGAGCATTTCAATAGCCATGGTCTTGCTGGGCTCCTCCATATCGGCAGAGGGCCTGGCAGAAAGAGTCTTCTTAACAGCCGACAGCGAAAGACGCTCCTTACATGGATTGAAAAAGGGCCTCGATTGCTCGGCTATTCGTTTAACCTTTGGGACTGTAAGAAGCTCGCCTGTCATATTAAGAGAAAATGGAATATTATTCTTTCCGATGAACGTGTTCGTCAAATACTTCATGAATCGGGAGCGTGCGTGCTCCGGCCGAAACATAAACTGCCCGCTGTTAAGAGGGCGCTCCGCCGTAAAAAAAACTCGAGATCGACGCCATTCTGGCGTTTGCAAGAAAGCGTCCTTCGCGTCTAAAAGTGTTTTTCGAAGACGAAGCAACAGTGCAACTTACTCCTACACTCTGTGGCCAGTGGGCGCTCAAGGGCATTCAGCCCCTTATTCCCTCACTGGCCAGAATGAACCAAAAAATTCATCTTTTTGGCGCCATAAATGCTGTTTCGGGGAAAGCGCATCATCGCAAGGCTCCAACTATCAGTTCGTTATACTTTATACGTTTTGCGGCGCATCTTTTAAACCAATATCCGAGGGGCAGAGTTATTCTCATACTCGACAACGCTGTTTGGCACAAGAGCTGTTCGTTCAAACTGTTTCAGAAAAAATATCCGCGGCTTATTTTGTTCTTTCTGCCTCCATACAGCCCAGATATGAACCCTGCAGAATCCCTCTGGAAGAACTTACGCAGGGAAGTGACTCACAACTATTTTTTCGAAAAACTGTCGTTGCTCGGCAAAGCCATTACACTTTTCTTCGCGAAGAAGCAATCGCGCACGGCACACAAACAACTCAAGGCATGGTGTAATATATG
>PEUD01000083.1 GCA_002780805.1 Candidatus Omnitrophica bacterium CG02_land_8_20_14_3_00__42_8
ATTAACAACGTTAGCAAGGAGTGCGATAATGAATCAGGAATTATTAGCAATCTTGGATAGTATCGAGCGGGATAAGGGGATTAAGAAAGAAATCCTTGTAAAGGCAATAGAATCAGCTCTTATGAGCGCTGCCAGGAAGAACCTTGGCAAGTACGTCGAAGATATAAAAGTTGATTTTGATTCTACAACAGGAGATTTTAAAGTGCTTTCAGCGGAAGGTAAAGAAGTTTCCGGGGATTTCGGCAGGATTTCCGCGCAGACAGCGAAACAAGTCATTATACAGAAGATCCGCGAGGCTGAAAGGGATGTGTTATTTGAAGAGTATGAGAAGAAGGTAAATGATATTTGTTCAGGCAGCGTCCACAGATTTGAAAAAGGCATGATAGTCGTTGATCTTGGCAGGGTGGAGGGGGTTTTGCCAAAAAGAGAACTTCCCCCCAATGAAGAATACAGGCAGGGCGACAGGATTAAGGCATTGATCGTAGAGGTTAAAAAGTCTTCCAAAGGGCCAGAGATATTGCTTTCCAGGACAAACCCTGGTTTTGTAAAAAGGCTTTTTGAATTAGAGGTGCCTGAGATATATGAAAATATTGTAGAAATAAAGGCTGTATCAAGGGAAGCCGGAGACCGTTCAAAGATAGCCGTGTATTCCAAGGACGATAAGGTTGATCCTGTGGGCGCTTGCGTAGGCATGAGAGGACAGAGGGTTAAAAATATTGTAAGGGAATTGGGTGGAGAAAAGATAGATATAGTCCGATGGAGTATAAATATGGGCGAATTTATATCGTCCAGCCTGAGCCCCGCGGAGATATCCAGCGTTAAGACAATCGAAGCTGAAAGAAAGGGAGAGGTTACAGTAGCGGATGACCAGCTTTCCCTTGCGATAGGGAAAAAAGGCCAGAATGTGAGGCTTGCGGCAAAACTTACAGGGTGGAATATAGATATAAGAAGCAAGTCCGAGATAGACGAGGTAAAGGAAATTCCTATAATAGAGATATACGGGATCGGGCCCAAGACAGAAAAAGAGCTTAAAAAGGCAGGATATGATATGGTAGGGAAAATTATCAAGCTGGACTTAAAAGAATTGACCGCTGTTAAAGGAATCGGTAAGAAGACAGCTGAGAAAATCCTTAAGTCAGCCAAAGAGCTGATGAAACAAAAGGTGCACGAGGTGAGGGATAAGAGAAATAAAGAAAATAGAGAAGCCAAGGCTGAGAAAGAAAAGGAAAAAGAAAAGGAAGCGGCTGAAGAAAATAAAACTAAGACGTAATTTTATTGTATGGAGATTTAAAGATCTTCGGGCAGGGCAAGGCGCTGCTACGGGCAGAGCAAGCTCTGCGGCTACAAGATGAGAAGGGTGGGATGATGGGGATAAGGGTTCATGAGTTGGCTAAGGAATTGGGCGTAAGCAGTAAGGAGCTCATAGATAAGCTTCATGCCCTGAAGATAGATGTCAAAGGGCATATGAGCGCTTTGGATGATGACACAGCGTTTCTTGTAAAAGAGGAGTTGAAGCCGTCCCCTACAAAAGCCCGCGGAATTACGCGGAAACATGTGAAGGTAAAAGGGCCAGAAAAAAAGGCCAAGGCGCCGGCCAAAGTAAAGGCGCCAAAAAAGGCCAAAGAGCCAAAGATAGAGGCCAAAGAGCCAAAGATAGAGGCCGTAAAGGTAGAGGCCCCAAAGGTTGAAGAAAAAAAGATTGGAATTAAAGAACAGAAGATAGAAGAAATAAAAGAAGAACATGATACTGCAGGGACAGCACAATGTGCTGTCCCTGTCAAGGTATTAAAAATAGATTTTCCGATAGTTATCAAAGATATTGCTATAAAGTTATGCGTAAGGCCTGCGGACATTCTTAAAAAACTCCTGGATAGAAAAGTGCTCGCTACGATAAATCAGGCGCTTGACGAGGAAACTACGCGTTCAATCTGCGGAGATTTCGGATATACGATTGAAAAACTTCCTAGTTTTGAGGAAACTTATTTAGCGGGGCTTGATAAGACAGCGGATCCTAAAAAACTCAGGCCAAGGGCGCCTGTAGTTACTTTTATGGGCCATGTTGATCACGGAAAAACATCTCTTCTTGACGCCATCAGAAAAACAAAGGTTGTTGATAAAGAAGCAGGGGGGATCACTCAGCATATAGGCGCGTATGAAGTAATGCTTCCTAAGGGAAATGTAACGTTTCTGGATACACCCGGCCACGCCGCGTTTACCGCGATGCGTGCGAGAGGCGCAAACGTTACTGATATTGTTGTCCTTGTAGTCGCGGCTGATGACGGCATAATGCCGCAAACGATAGAGGCCATAAACCATGCCCGCGCCGCAGGCGTTACCATAGTGGTCGCTATAAATAAAATTGATAAACAGAACATTAATTTAGACAAGGTTAAAAAACAATTAGTGGAACAAGGCCTTACTCCTGAAGAATGGGGCGGGAAGACTATAACGGTAGGCGTTTCCGCAAAGACCGGGCAGGGTATTGATTCTTTATTGGAGATGCTGCTTCTTGAAGCGGAATTATTGGAATTAAAAGCAAACCCCGAACAATCTGCCGTAGGGGTAGTAATAGAAGCAGGGCTTTCCAAAGGCAAGGGGCCTATAGCTACTGTGCTTGTATCAAACGGCACTTTAAAAATAGGCGATACGGTCATTGCAGGGCTTAATTACGGCAGGATAAAGGCAATGCTGGATGATAAAGGCCGCAGGGTTATGTCAGCCGGCCCGGTAAAGCCGGTTGAAATACTGGGACTTTCAGGGGCCCCAAAAGCAGGGGAAAGATTTTATGTGATAGCGGATGAGAAGAAAGCAAGAGATATTGCAGCCGCAAGACAAATGGAAGCGGAAAAGAAAAAACTTGCAGGTAAGACCTCTAAAATTACCCTTGAAGAGCTTTATAATAAGATAAAGGCAGGAGAAGTAAAGGAACTGAAGATAGTCATAAAAGCTGACGTGCAGGGGTCTCTGGAAGCTATAAAGGGTTCTCTTGAAAGATTAAGCACAGAGGAGGTAAAGCTTTCAGTGATGCACAGCCAGGTAGGGGATATCAATGAATCTGACGTGATGCTGGCTTCGGCTTCAAACGCGATAATCTTAGGGTTTCATGTTAATCCGACGAGTGAGGCAAGCGCATTGGCTAAGCAGGAAGAGGTTGAGATAAGGATTTACAGCATAATTTATGAGATAGTTGATGAGGTTCAGGCTGCCATGGAAGGCATGCTGGAGCCTGTCATAGAAGAGGTTTTCTTAGGCAGGGCCGAGGTAAGGCAGGTTTTTAATGTCTCAAAGACAGGGGTAGTGGCAGGGTGTTTTATTTCAAAAGGCAGGGTTCCGCGGGATGCTGTATGTAAACTTATAAGAGAAAAAGAGATTGTTTTTAAAGGCAAGATGAGCTCATTGAAACACTTTAAAGATGATTTAAAGGAAGCAAAAGAAGGGTTTGAGTGCGGAATCAGTTTGGGGTTTAAAGATATACAAAAGGGGGATCTGATAGAAGCTATCGAAGTCAGAAAAGTGGCAAGGAGATTGAAATAGTTCTCGACTCGGCCCGCCACCACAACAATGGCGGGCCTCGCTCGAACAATATTTCTAATATTCTTCGAGCGGTCACGAGATCATATTATGAAAGCAGAGTCGAGAAGCAAGGATAGCATGAAAAATAGGATTCTAAGCGGGATGAGGCCGACCGGGCCGTTACATCTGGGTCATTTATTCGGCGCGCTTGATAACTGGGTAAAACTCCAGGATAAATATGATTGCTTTTTCATGATTGCGGACTGGCACGCGATGATGAGCGAATATGAAGACCCGTCAAAGCTTTCCAGATTTACAATAGAATGCGCCGCAGACTGGATAGCATGCGGCATAGACCCTGAAAAAAGCACTGTTTTTATACAATCTCACGTAAAAGAGCACCTGGAATTGTACATGGTGTTTTCTAACTTTGTGCCTCTTGGATGGCTGGAGAGATGCCCGACATACAAAGAACAGCTCAGAGAGATTAAGGCCAGAGAATTGCATACATATGCATTTCTTGGTTATCCTGTTTTACAGGCGGCAGACATATTGATGTACAAGGCGGATATAGTACCTGTCGGTAAGGACCAGGTCCCGCATATTGAACTTACTAATGATATCGCGGAAAAATTCAACAGCCTGTATGGAAGTATGTTTTCTCCGATAAAGCCGCTTCTTACTAAAATTCCAAAATTTCTCGGCACAGATGGCAGAAAGATGAGCAAGTCTTATGACAATTCTATCACGCTGGGGGATACGGAAGAGATTATAAAAAAGAAATGTTCGTCGATGTTTACAGACCCTGAGAGAATAAAATTATCAGACAGAGGGCATCCTGAAAAATGCAATGTTTACGCGTACTATAATTTGTTTAAAAAAGAATGCGGCCCAAAGGTTTATGACTATTGTGTAAAGGCAAAAGCCGGATGCACAGAATGCAAGAAAAATTTAGGAGGTATTGTTTCCGATTATCTGACGGATATAAGGCATAAAAGAGAAGAGCTTTTGAAAGATAAAGATAAGATTCGTTCAATTCTGGAAAAAGGCGGCGTCAAGGCCGGCAAGGCGGCGTCTGAGACAATGGATAAAGTGAAAAAAGCGATAGGGCTAATGTAAGAAGAATGGTCATTGCGAGCGAAGCGAAGCAATGACATACACATTAAACATTATGTCATATAAGGTAAAATTAGACGTATTTGAAGGCCCGCTGGATTTATTGTTATATCTGATAAAGAAAAACGAGATAGATATTTATGATATCCCGATAGCTGCCATTACGGAGCAGTATCTGGAATATCTTGAACTCATGCGGATGCTGGACCTCAATATCGCGGGTGAGTTTTTGGTGATTGCCGCGACCCTGATACACATAAAAAGCAAGATGCTTCTTCCGCCTGACGAGAAGGAGCTTTTACCTGAAGAGGAAGAAGATCCGAGAGAAGAGCTTGTGCGCAGGCTCGTGGAATATAAAAAATTCAAAGAGGTCGCCGGGATTTTACAGGGCCTTGAAGGCCAGAGAAAAAAGATGTTTACGAGGGATATCCCTTTTGAGGTTGAGCCCGGAGAGGTTTTTTTTGAGGCAAGTTTATTTGACCTGATAGCAGCCTTTACAAGGGTGCTTAAAGATGTCCCGAAGG
>PEUD01000150.1:0-2012 GCA_002780805.1 Candidatus Omnitrophica bacterium CG02_land_8_20_14_3_00__42_8
GCGTAATTTTCTCTTGTTCTGTCGGAGATGGCTTGGAGACTTTAATTGTTCTAATCTGCGTCATTGTTAGGCTTGGCGTCGCAGTTATCGCTGTAAGTAAACGAATTTGACGTTGTACAATATCTGACTGAAGAACTCTTAAGAGAAACCATGAACGAAATTCTTCTGTAGGAGTAATTTTTGCTATGTTAGGTGCTAAATGATACTTATTACTTTTTGGTATACGCAAAGCATCTCCGATATTAGCACCGATATATGTAAGAACTACATCTCCTTCGTAAAGCTTGGAACGAGGAAGTGCATCGGAAATTGACCGGTCTATCGTGTGTATGTTTTCTAGATCTAATTCATCACCTTTTATATTTAAAGCACGTAAAGCAATTATCTCGCCATCTTTTTTGTACTTAAAAAACTTGGTGAATTCAAAACCAGCTAATTTAGTTACTGCGCATTCTTCTCCTAACTTCACCAACTCCCATTCTTCCGGTATCTTTCCTATCTCCGTCTTTTTAAACTTCTTATGCCTGCCAGGAATGCCACGCGTAAAAAGCTCCTGCATAAGGCCTTTTTTTAGGAGCTGAGTTTGGTCAATGATAGATTGGGTTTTATCTATTCCTAAATCAATTAAAGAAAGTATAGAAATAATCTTTCGTTGTTCTGGCTGTGGCGGCAAGAGAAAAGGAAACTCCCCAAGAGCTGAAAAATTTAAAGAATCTCTGACTGTACCTTGTGTGCTGGCATTAACAAGATTCCTAAAACGTTTGCTTAATATCCAATAATCTAAATATTCTGGATTAAGCCCTGTTTTTGTCTCAAATATAACATACATAGGGCTTAAAAGCCCTTTATTAGATTCTTTAAGCCGGGCTATTGAGCCAACATTAACTCGCGAAGGATTATAGGCAAACTGGCCTTTATAAATAACCTTGTAATTACTTAAATCTTTGCTGAATACTTTCCTATCAAAAAAGTCTTCTGATATCGCAAAGCCAGGTTTATTAGTAACGCTCAGAACCGGCGTACCATTACCATCTTTGTCGCTATTTCTTTCGCTTAATTCAGTAACAAATTCGCCAAGTTCTATAAGCTGCCAACCTTTAGGTATATTTTTGCAAAAAAAATTTCTTGACATTTTAACCTTTATAATGTATTATTCTTTGGAAATGACTAAAGCCCTCGCAAGGGGGTGAATGGGGACTGCTACGGCAGTCCTTTCTTTTTTTCTATATCCTTTCTGATATCCTCAAAGAAAATCACCCTATTAGCAGCCTCTTGCACCTGCCAATGCAATCTATCCTTATGAGCCATTACTATGGCTTTTTTATATTTTCCCTTTACATACTTTAATAATTTAACAAAGTCTCCATCTCCGCTGCAAAGCACCAATTCCTGATATTCCGGCAGTTTATCAATCGCAAAAATAGTCATCTCTACATCAAAATTGCATTTTCTTTTATATTCCCCTGTCATGCTGTCATATACGCTTGAAACAGGCTTACTTTTAACTAAGTAGCCTACATGTTTTAGCATCCTGAAAAACGCTTCTCTTTCATCTTTATATTTTATAAACCCGCCGAGCGTATATCCAGGATGCCTGTCAAAAAAGGTCTTTTTGGAAATAATCCCGCCGAAATAATAAACTGCTATAGGAGAAAAGTTAGTGTGCAGCCAGTGGTAAAATTTTTCATAATCCAGTTCCCAGCGCTGTTTTTTGAATCCATAATATAAATTTGAGTCATCAATTAAAACCAGGCACTTCTTGCCATTTTTAGTATCCATTTTAATACCCCAATTCTTTCAGGCATTTATCCATCTTTTCCTGAGCTTCATCACGCTCTTTTTCAATTTTACGCAGTTTCGCGAGCGCCTCTTTAACATCTATTTTTGGCTCGGGTTCGGTTATATCTACATAACGGCTGATATTCAGGTTATAATCATTTTCTTTAATTTCCTTTAAGCCAACAACGCGAGAAAATCTATCAATGTCTTTATATTCGCTGAATGCCTTGTAT
>PEUD01000150.1:2112-4833 GCA_002780805.1 Candidatus Omnitrophica bacterium CG02_land_8_20_14_3_00__42_8
GCTTATTGCGATTAAGGATTAAAATAGCTGCTGGAATGCTTGTTCCATAAAATAGATTTGGCGCCAAACCTATGATTGCCTCAAAAAAATCTTCTTCTAAAATGGCTTTCCTGATCCTGCCTTCTGATGCGCCTCTAAAAAGAACGCCGTGAGGCATAACTACCCCAACCATGCCTTTATCATTTACAGTAGCTACCATATGCTGGATAAAAGCATAGTCACCTTTTGTCTTTGGAGGAATGCCATAACGAAATCTGCCATATCCATCATCCTGGGCAACCTCAAGACCCCAATCATCTAGGCTAAAAGGCGGATTGGCGATTACCCTGTCAAAAAGCGCTAATTCTCCATCTTTAACAAGTTTTGGGTCTCGGATTACATCTCCTTTTTTAATATCCGCATCAGGCAGCCCATGTAAAAGCATGTTCATTTTGCAGATAGACCAGGTGCCAAGATTTTTTTCCTGGCCAAACAGGGATATATTTTTAGGATTCCCCTTTTTTCTTTCGATGTAATGAGCAGATTCTATAAGCATGCCTCCTGAACCGCAGGTAGGATCGCATATGCGCATACCTTCTTTTGGCTTTAAAAGCTCTACGATAAGCTGAACGACTTTCCTGGGCGTATAAAATTCCCCTCCTTTTTTTCCTGCATCATCAGCAAATTTCTCGATCAAGTATTCATACGCCCTGCCAAGCATATCCGGCTCTTCCAGATCAGTATTTCTCAGGTTAATTTGCGAGAAATGATTCACAAGACGGGAAAGCACAGAGTCACGATTCTTAGCATCTCCTAGTTTATTGGAATTAAAATCTATATCAGCAAGCACCCCTTCTAAGTTCGGATTTTGATCTTCTAATGCCCCGCATGCTTTATTAATCGCCTCTCCAAGATTTTGTGAAACCTTTCGTATCTCTGACCAGCGGCTGCGGTTAGGCACAAAAAATTGATGTTCATCAGGGTCATCCATGGCCACCTTTTTAGCTTCAGATTTTGAGGCGCCGCGTTTAAGCTCTCTCTGTTCAACCTTTTCAGCCTCTTCCTTAAAAACATCAGAAAGCCGTTTTAAAAATAAAAAGCCAAAGATATAATTTTTGTAATCTGATGAATCAATTGAACCGCGTAAAATATCTGCAGCGCCCCATAAATAATTATTTAATTCACTACTCTTTAATTTTCCCACGATAACCCTCCTTATTTATCAAGTGTATCAATTATAACCTGATTAGTGATCATCCTGTATAAAGTTGCTGATTCTATGCTCAAACGATATTGCTCCTCTGTTACATTAACAAGGTTGGCTATTTTTTCCTGTAAAGATACTGATGGAACAGGAATAATAACTTCGCCGATATCAGAGACATTTAAAACAAGCTGCACATTAGTAGATGTTGCATTTGTAAGCAGCGCTCTTTGGCCTTTTTTTGTCTTAAGGTATGCGGTTAAAAATAATGGCGATAGCCCTTCCTTAACACGAATAGCTATAAGATTAGCTGTTATAATAGCCTTTTTTATAGCATCAGGTACCAGGGCTATCTTTAACTGAGTGCCTCTACATGTTACAATTACATTTCCAGGATAAACCGTAAAACGCTCTGGCTTATTTATAGTTTCTGGGTCTAAATAAGATAAATTAGAAAATTCTATTTGGCCATCAACAATGTCCTTGATATTAATCAAAGGAATGCCATCTGGGCTATTTGAGAATTTTTCAATATTATAAATTGGGGCTCCAGAAAAAATCTCTTTGGCTAATTCTTTCAATGGAGCATAACTAATATCATCAGTATTCATGAAATATTGCCTTTCTTTTTACATTGTGCTATTATAGCATTTTTATTTATTATGTCAATACTTTTCTTTTATATTTTAATACTAATATTTTTTAACTTGACATTATTAAGGGATTGCCCTATGCTACTGAATAATAGTTTTAGTATAAAGGAGCGGGCTAATTTTTAGCCTCGCGTCTATTTTATATATTATCTTTGTTCGGCCAAACAGGAGATGCTTGAAACATTATCTTTGTTCTTTTTTCCGCACAAAAGGCAAATTTTGGGTGGGGGCACCGCCACAGCAGACAGCCGAGCTTCGTTGAAAAAATTATTGTTTTTGAGATTGGTTCGCCCTTGACATCGAAGATGTCAAGGGCTCGCAATGACAAATTGATTTTTAAAATAGGTTCTAATATCGTTACATAAACACAGCCAGTCAGCACTACCCTGCGATTTTGCGATTAAATCAAAGGGTAGTGCTGACTGGCTGCCCGAACTGGACGCCAGACGAACTTCACAACTCCATATAGTGCATATGGTTGTGAGAATTTATACCCGTAGGAGCAAGCGGCAACTCATCCGTTTTGGCGATCCTTTGCCTGAAAAACCTATCCAGGCAAAGCGAATTATCAAAAATACTATCTATGAGGGCCTTAAAATCCAGGCCTTTATCAATAACGGCCCAGGCCGAATAACCTGGGCAAAAGCCCGTAAAGAACTAAATATCTCGGAAGCCAAGTTAGCACACTTGCTGAAAATAGTCAATACGCTGCCTCCTGACTTCATCGAAGATATGCAATCATGCAATGACGAAGAGAAGCTGAAAATCTTCAATGGCAGACGGCTTTTGCAGATCTCCCGCCTCCAAAACCGACAAAGAACGCCGAAACGAAATTGAACGCCTATTGCCAAATCATCAATGACCTTCCGGTATTTCTCCAGCCTT
>PEUD01000150.1:4854-5031 GCA_002780805.1 Candidatus Omnitrophica bacterium CG02_land_8_20_14_3_00__42_8
TAACGGCCCGATTAACTCGTAGATAACTGTAGTTGCTATAATTGTAGTAAAAATCATCTCTCCAACTATGGGAAAATCGCTCTTTGCAATTAACGCAACGCCCAAAGCAACTCCTGCCTGAGGAACAAGACCCAACCCCAGATATCTTCTTATGCTTTCTGGGGCATTAGAAATCTT
>PEUD01000026.1 GCA_002780805.1 Candidatus Omnitrophica bacterium CG02_land_8_20_14_3_00__42_8
CTGATTTTAAGACCAAGAAAGAGTTAATTAACTGTGCCCTTGCAGAGTTTGTTAATAAACTTAAAAGAAAAAGCATATTGAAATTCATGGGCTGTGGATGCTGGGATGGCAGTTTGACTAAAACGAGGGAGAGCAGGGTTTGATATTAATAGATACATCTATCTGGATAGATTTCTTTGACCATCCTGATTCAGCGCATGCAATAGAGTTAAAAAGGTTGATTGAAAAAGATGCTGATATTTGTATTGCTGATATAACCGTCACCGAGATACTGCAAGGGATTAAAGATGATAAAATATTTGAAGAGATAAAAGAATATCTTGCGGGTTTTCCGATATTCAGGCCATCCAGCATAGAAACCTACATTAAAGCCGCGAATATCTATCGTTCGTGCCGTAAAAAAGGAAAGACAATATCTAAAACCATAGATGCCTTAATCGCCGCGATAGCTATTGAAAATCACCTTTCATTATTTCATAAGGATAAGGATTTTGATTCAATATCCTCCAGCGTAGTCGTAGGTGACCCTTAATGGTCACCTACATTGTGGATAAGTGGATAAGTTTACGATGGAAAAAATTGAGATAAAAATAGGCAATATAACTAAAGAAAGCGTGGATGCTATTGTGAATGCAGCCAATACTTCGCTTTTAGGTGGAGGAGGGGTAGATGGCGCTATTCATAGGGCTGCTGGACCCGAGCTTTTAAAAGAGTGCCGCACTTTAAGTGGCTGCAAAACAGGCCAAGCAAAGCTTACTAAGGGCTATAATCTGCCATCTAAATATGTGATACATGCAGTAGGCCCGGTGTGGCATGGCGCTAATAAGAACGAAGAGGCGCTTCTGGCTGATTGTTATATAAATTCCTTAAAGATAGCGAAAGAGCACGGGATAAAGACAGTGGCATTTCCAGCTATAAGTACAGGCGCATACAGGTTTCCCATCGATATCGCGGCAAAGATAGCCAAGGAAAGCGTCAAGAGCTTCTTATCCAAAAATCCCGAGATAGAAAAAGTAATTTTTGTGTGCTTTGATAAAAAAACCTACGATTCATATCAATAGGGATATGATAACATATGAATCTGGAAGATGATCATTTCTGTTTTGCATGCGGTTCGCTTAATAACTCTGGGCTCAAATTAAGTTTTAAGCTTGACAAGAAAAATGGGACTATTTCCACAGAGTTCGTGCCTCAAAAAATACATCAGGGCTATAGAGATATTGTCCATGGTGGCCTGATAGGCCTGGTATTGGATGAATGTATGGTAAACCTGGCCTGGAAGCTCGGCAAACCAGCTGTCAGCGCAGAATATACTATTAGGCTTTCTAAACCTGCTAACATAGGCAAAAAACTCACATTCACAGCCAAAATAACCTCTGAGAAGGGCAAGCTACTCATTATAGAAGGGGAATGCCTTGACGAAAACAACCAAAAAATCGCCTCATCCATATCTAAGTGCCTGAAAATCAATAAAAGGGCCTATGCCTAGAATATTTGTAGGCACAAGTGGTTGGAATTACTATCACTGGCAGGATATATTTTATCCAAAGGATTTAAGCCAAAATAAGTGGCTTGAATACTATGCGAAATTTTTTAATTCTGTAGAACTAAATGTTACATTTTATAGATCGGTCAGAGAAAAGACTTTCCAGAGTTGGTATAAAAGAACACCTAAAAAATTTTATTTTGTAGCTAAAGGCCCAAGATTTATTACTCATATAAAGAGATTAAAAATAACGAAGGCCTCTCTGGATTTATTTATAAATAGTGCAGTAAATTTGAAAGAGAAACTTATAGCTATACTCTGGCAGTTACCACCCAGTTTTAAAAAAGACCTGAAACGCCTGGAGGCATTCCTTAAATTGCTTAAAAAAACTAAGATTAGACAGGCCTTTGAATTTAGAAGTGATACATGGTTTGATAGAAGCACTTACAGTTTACTTGAAAAATACAATGCCTGTTTGTGCATTGCTCAGTCTGGACGTTTTCCTTGTATAAAAGAAATCACGGCAGATTTTATTTATCTAAGATTTCATGGGAACGAATCACTTTATAGTTCAGATTATTCTGACAAGGATTTAAAAGAATGGACAACTTTCGCAAGGAAATTTAAAGATAAAGACATCTTCGCATTTTTTAATAACGATGCACAGGGTTATGCGCTTAAGAACAGCTTTAAATTCAGGGAGCTTTTGGAAAAATAAATGGTGAATAATAGACGTTCTATTTGGGGACACCCTGCGAGTTAAAATCCCTCCCGATTTTTAAAATTTCCAAAATATCTTTCATATCCAGTCCAAATCCAAATAGAGCCCATAAATAGACATTTCATGTCCCGCGACACGAAAGCGTCGGGACTCGCTCAAACAATATTGGTTTAGTATTGATAGGTGCCTACAGGGAAGAATAAAGTTATCCACAGCATTTTAACATATTGACGTAACTCATTTAGACATATATACTTTGGTTATTTTTTCCATATAACCAAGTTAACATAAGATACATTATAGGCGTTTGGGCTTTGCCTCAAATAGCCCTGTTTATATGGTTCCAACTGCTCTTTCCTGGCTATATCTGGATTAATACGATTTGGTAGGATTTTATATAATTAGTTTTTCTATCTCTGTTACAGTTTCGTTAATCAAGTGCGCTTTAGCCCATATTTTTTGTTTATCATCAAGTGTTTCTCCAAGTCCTTGCAACACATTGCGGCTGGTATAATTTTTCTTTATAAACGAAGCTGCTGATTTAAGGTACTCCTGCTTGCTTTTTCCTGTGCGCTCCTGTATAAGCGCGTCGCTTAAAGAATAGCCTGCCTTTAAAAAATACCAGCTGTCATACAAATCCCTGACAGCTGGGCTCTTGCGTTCAGTCAAAGCGACTATCTTATTAGTCAACATGGTTGCTTCCTCGGCAATTGAAAGCGCTACGCCCAAAAACCACGCTGGTTTATAAATATTATTCTTCCATACGCGTTTATTCAACTCTATTTTTATCTTTGGGTAGCCTTTGCCATAATCAAATAGAAAAAACAACGTATATTTCTTATTGTAAAAATCTTTGATCTCGCCATACCGCGACAGAAGCTCTTTCAGTTCTGAGATATTAGACAAAGAAAACATGTAAAGCAAATCAAAATCAAGGTCAAAAGAAAACCGCGGCAGGTTATAAAATAACGCTGCGCAAGTGCCTCCTTTAAAGGCAACCCTTTCAGGGAAGGTTTTAACTATATCACTAAGAAGCAATGACAAATATCGTTTATGTATTTCACGGTTAAATATAAGACTCACAGCAGCCCCTTTATTTTATTCTGCACTGTTTTCGGATATAGACGGCTTAATTTTACAAGATACTCTTTGTTCAGCTTTTCGGGATTATCAATGTCTGGCAAAAACCCAAAATAAAAACTATCTAGCACCGCGCGCTCAGGAAGCGCTATGGAAACTCCATCGCGCGCAACTACTCCTTCAGCCATAAAAAATAATGATTTTTTCATAGCTGCATAGGTATAGACAGTATCTTTTATTTTTTTTCTATACCCTAAAGTAGCTACAGAACCAATCTCTCCGCGTTCCTGAAAATTTATCCCGGCATATCTTAAAGCCGATTGAAAAGAAACATATGAAGGCGTCATTATGCGATTTGCTAATTCATAAGAATTATATCTATTATTAAGCGCATAATATCCCTTTGCTATCCTGACAATAAGGCCATTTTTAACCATGCGAATAGCGCTAACTTTAGCGGATAACTCAGGTTCATGCCACAAAAGGCGTAAGTCCAGCGGTGTAAAAACTGTGCGGCCTGATTCTGTTAAAATTTTTAATCGTTGAGATGTATTCATATTCTTTATAGAAGTATACTATTATGTATACTTCTATAATAAAGTATACATAATATCCTGTCAAGTGTTTTCTTCATCCCTCTATTTTTCGTATTTGAAGAAGACTTTTTGAGATCTATTGCCGCGTTAGGTAATGTGATGAGGGATATTAGGTATAACGATACGTGCCATTCTTCCCATAAAAAAATTATAGCGGGAATAAATGTCTATGTCAATGAATTAAGTGATGTGTCCCCGGATTAATCGGATTTAATCTTTTCAACTTTTCCGCCTGCATATCTTTTCTCTCTCTTAATAACCTTGCTACATCCTTCTGCCTGCGCGTGGTTTTCTGTTTCATCTCTCATTATCCGAATATTTTTATGACACAGTAATTTTTTACGAAGATGTATATCATCGCCCAAAGCAATGCGTAAGAGATCAGTATGAAGCAATAAAACTTTCGCCGCTCCTGCAGTTTTATTCTCATGGCCCTGCCGCCCTCCTTATAAGTTTAAAAACTTGGCTCCACGCAGATAATCTTATATTTTTTGAAATCTTTCAGGCCGCCTTGGATAAAGCTGAGATTCGTAAGGTATTTCATTTTGCACCAGGTAAGAAATTCTTTTTTGGGCTCCATACCTATGTTCCACTTAATATATTGATATGCAAAATAACCTGTTAAAAGCATAAATATAATGGTAGGGAACAGGCATGCCTGTTCCCTACAGATAAGGCTTATAATAAAAATAAAGCCAAAAATATGCATTAGATGGAAATTGCCGAGATAAATAAATCCTTTTACAGGAAACGGCAGGCTTATCGAA